>CAMCTH010000023.1 GCA_945877965.1 Planctomicrobium piriforme
CTCATCTTGAACGGCGGCACGCTCAACTTCGACCTCACCGGAGCGACCAACGACGGTATTTTCCTCAGCGGCGGTTCCGCTCCGTTAATCAATGCCGCCGTCAACTTCAACTTCAATGTCCTCGGCGGACTCGTGGCGGGCACGCATAATCTCATCACCGGCTACGGTCTGAACGTGCTCACCGGCACTAGCTTCGGCAACCTCTCAATGAACACCCTGTCGGGCCTCACGTTCACGCTCGTTAACAACCCCGGTTCGCTCGATCTGATCGTGGTCTCCACCGGTACGGCGCTGGCTTGGTCCGGCGGTAACGGCTCGTGGGATCTCACGTCGAGCAACTTCAACGGCGGCACGACCGCCTACTCCAACGGCGACCTCGTCACCTTCGGCAACACCGGCGTCGCAAGCAACATCACCATCACATCGGCCGGCGTGCTCCCCGGTAGCGTCGTCGTCAATAACGACTCCGCCAGTCCTTACACCTTCACCGGTGGCGGCATCGGTGGCGCGACCTCGCTGATCAAGGACGGCGCGGGAAGTGTCACCTTCAGCAACGTCAACACCTACGGCGGCCCGACGTCGATGCTCGGCGGCACCTTCAACATCGGTTCGGGCGGAAGTATTTCGAACATCGGCGGCGTCTACGTCTCGGGCGGTGTGATGAACGTTCAAACCGGCGGCGCGATCACCGGTACGGGACAAACCTTCGTCAGCGGCGCGGGCTTGCTTAATGCCGACGGATTCGTCGCCGGCACCGTCGTTGTAAACTCCGGCGGCACGCTCAACGGCGGCGGACTCGGTGCGGCCAACGCAGGCCACGTCGGCGCGGTTGTCGTCAACGCCGGTGGACGGCTTTCCCCCGGGCACAGCGTCGGCCAACTCACGCTCGACGGTAACGGCTTGCCCGGCAACGCTCCGTCTCTCACGCTTAACTCCGGGGCCATCTTAGAATTTGAGTTCAATAACGCGACGGGTGCCGCCGGTACCGGTTGGGACTACATCGATTTGGGCACCGGCGTGCTGAACATCAACGCCAATAATCTGAACCCGGCCAACCAAATCGTCGTCCACGTCGACTCGTGGAAATTCGACAATAGCGGCCACGGCGGCGATCTCAACAACTTCAACGCCGCCGCAGGGACCGTGGGGCAAATTCAAGAATACTTCTGGAAGTTCATCGGCGTGACCGACGCCACGAAGATCAATATCACCGACACGAACGGCGGATCGCTCAGCGGTCGGTTCCTCGTCATCGACGACGCGCTTAACGCAGGCGTCTTCGGTACGGGCAATCCGTTCACTCGGCCGGTCAGCAGCCTCGGCCAAGGAACCTTCAAGATTCTGGAAGGCAACTTCGGCGGCCAGGGCTACGGCTTGTACGTCTACTACTCCGCCATTCCTGAGCCGAGCAGTCTGATCCTCGCAGGCTTGGCCTCGCTAGGAGCCGGTTGGTACGGCCGTCGTCGCCTGAAAAAGCAACAGGCCGAGTCCGTTGCGACGGCGACGGTCCCCGCGCCAAACGACGAACCGCCGTCGGTCACATAACTCAATCGACCGATCCGGCCGTCGCTAGGCGATCAGTTCCTCAATCACTCGGCCGTGCACATCGGTCAGGCGACGGTCGATGCCGTTGTGTCGCCAGGTGAGCTGGGTGTGCTCCAGGCCGAGCAGGCGCAGGGCCGTGGCGTGCAGATCGTAAACGAGCGTCGGCCGGCTTCGGTCGAGCGGCTTGTAGCCCCATTCGTCGCTCGGTCCGTACGTCGTGCCGCCGCGCACGCGGCCGCCGCACAGCCAGTTCGTAAACACGTACGGATTGTGATCGCGCCCCTTGCCACCCTGCGACGACGGCATCCGCCCGAACTCCGTCGTCCACAGAATCAAGGTTTCGTCCAGCAGCCCGCGCTGCTTCAGATCTTGAATCAACGCGGCGGCGCCCCGAGCCATGCCGGTCGCCAGCGGACCGTGGTCGCGGGCTACGTCTTCATGCGAGTCCCAGTTTCTTCGCGGGAAGCCGTTGTCGTTGCCGCTCCAAATTTGCACGAACCGCACGCCCCGCTCGATCATTCGCCGGGCCGTCAGGCACTTTTGCGAAAAGTGGAACGTCTCTTCCTCGGCGTTGATCTCCTTGGACCACGTCTGCGGACCGCGATCTAGTCCATACAACTTCAGCACATGGGCCGGTTCGTCGGCGAAGGCCAGCGCCTCGGGGGCGGCCGTCTGCATCCGCGCAGCCAGTTCGTAACTCCGAATCCGTGCGTTCAGCCGCGGGTCGTCGCTGCGCGTTGCGGCATGCCGAGCGTTCAGATTTGCCAGCAAGATTTGCGTCGCGGCATCACCTTCGGGGTCGAGATACGTTGCCGCGCGATGCGGAAACAACGACGCGATCGGCGTCGCGCTGCCCGGGTAGATCACCGTCCCGGCATGTTGCGACGGCAAGAACGACGAGCCCCAGTTCTTCACGCCGTTCGATGCCAGCCCGCGATGGTCGGGCAGCACGACGAACGTCGGTAGATTGTCATTCAACGAACCGAGACCGTAACTCACCCAACTGCCGGCTCCGGGGAACCCCGGCAGTTGAAAGCCGGTCGCCTGCAGCAACGTCGCCTGCGAGTGGATGCCCGTTTTGCCGACGACGTTATGGACGAACGCCATCTCGTCGACCACGTCGCCGAGCGGCGCTACGACGTCGCTCAGCATCTTGCCGCAGTCGCCGTACGGCTTGAAATCCCAGATCGGCTTCAGCCAAGGACCGAGGCCGTTTTGAAAGGCTTCGACCGGCTCGCCGAAATCACTCGGTTGCCCGTGTCGCTTCACCAGCTCGGGTTTGAAGTCGAAGAGATCAAGATGGCTGGCCGCGCCGGCCATAAACATTTGGATGACGTACTTCGCCTTCGGCGGATAGATCTGCGCCGGATGCGTCTTAAGACCGGCGTCAATCGGCACGGCCGCCGTGAGTTCGCCGTCGCGAGCCAGCATGGCCGTCAGCGCGAGTCCCCCCAAACCGCCGCCGGCCTGCCACAAGAAATCGCGGCGATTCGGCACGTCGTTCGACCTCGAAATGTTGTTCATCGTTCGAATTCCCGCGAAGGCTTCGCCGTCGTTAGTCGACGAACGTAAATTCGTTCAGATTTAAAATCGCGCGACAACCGCTCGCTAAACCGTACCGGCCGATGAACACGGACAGCGCGCGTCGTTCATCGTCCGTCGGATCGCGTCCCACGGCTAGTTGCATCGCCCGCATCGCCTGACGTTCGGCATCGTCGCCGGCCTCGCGCGCCACGCGCTCGGAATAATGAGCCGATTGCACGATCATGAAGCCGTCGTTCAACAGGGCCAACGCCTGCAACGGCGAGGCGCTCTCGTTCCGTTTGTCGACCCGCATCGACGGATCGGCGCAATCGAGCGAACTCATCCACGGCTGCGTCTGTGATCGCGCGACGAAGCGATACACGGCCCGCCGCCAAGTCTTGGCGTCGTTCGGGTCGGCCAAGTCGTACTGATAGTGCGGTGAATGGGCCGGGTGTTCGATGACGAAATCCTGATAGCCGGGCCCCCCCATCTTGAGATCAAGCTTGCCGCTGACGGCGAGCACCGCATCATGAATCGCTTCTGCTTCGAGCTTTCGGCGATTTTGTCGCCATAGCAATCGGTTGTCGGCATCGACGTCGAGCGCCGCTTGCCGCATCTCACCCGCTGCGGACGACGATGCCTGGCGGTAAGTCGCGCTCATAACGATCTGCTTGTGCAACCGTTTGAGAGAACCGCCGGAGTCTCGGAAGTCGGCGGCGAGCCAATCAAGAAGTTCGGCATGGCTCGGCGCTGCGCCCATCCGTCCAAAATCGTCCGCCGTTTCGACCAGGCCGCGGCCGAAATGATACTGCCAGACGCGATTGACGATGCTCCGCCAGGTGAGGGGATTCTTGGGATCGGTCAACCAGCGGGCCAGCGCGCCCCGACGTTCCCCTTCCGTGTGATCGGTCGGCAACGCGAACCGGCTGGCCAGGACCTCGATCGCAGCGATCGCGCCGGGGCCGACCTCGCGACCCGGCTGCTGCACGCTGCCACGCGCTAGAATGTGAATCGGCCGAGGCTTGCCGGAGGTTCCCGCAAAATTGCCGGTCCCGCGATGAACCGTCCCCGCATAGACGATGTCCGGCGACTGGAGGTGCTTTAATTCCTCCGCAACGCGATCGCGCGCTTGCCGGATCTCTCGTCGCTCGCGCCGCATCGCCTCGTCCGAAGCGGCATCGAAGAGCGCATCCCGTTCAGCTCGAAGTCTCGTGAGTTCATCGCCCGTGCCGTCGGGCGGATTGATCTTGTCGACGAGATTCGCTTTTCTCCATCGCGGGGGCGCTTCGATCGAATCGAGCGCCGTCACCGTCCCGCTCTCAGCCGCGTTCTGACCCACGGCATCGAATACCTGAAGCTCGGAGAGCGCGAAAATGAAATCATTCTTACGCGGCGCCAGTTTCACGGCCGTGACGCGAACGTAGCGGGCCGTCGCACCATTGGCGGACCACGTTTGTGCGGCGGTCCCGGGATTCGGCAGATCGGATTCCTCGCGGCTCACGACGAGCGTTCGGTCGCCGCGAAACTCGGGGTCGTTGCTTAACTCAACGCGGAATCGTCGCGGAAATCCGAAGCCGGCGCCGATGTCGTTAAAGTCGTCGTAGCACGGCCGCAGCACAATGCGGTCGATGACCACGCTGCGGCCGAGATCGACTTGGACCCACTTCGTCGCGTTTTCGGTCACGGCGACGGCGCTGTGGTATCCGAACTCGGCTCGGCTGTTGCCGGGCATGACTTTTCGAGCGGCGGCAATCCGTCGATCGAGTGCTTCTGCCGGCGCGCCGATCTTGGCTCGCAAGCCGGCTTCTATCGCCGCTTGTCGCGTAAACAGCTCATGCCCTTCTTGTTGCAACTTCTCAAAACAGCGCATCGCGTCCGCATCGGCAAAGTATTGCCGTTCCGCTCGATCGAGGGCGGCATACACGGCCTGCAGCGAGTAGTAGTCTTCCTGGGTGATCGGATCGAATTTGTGATTATGACACTGAGCGCACTGCACGGTGACGCTGCAAAACGTGCCGAGCGTATTGCCGACCATGTCGTCGCGATCAAGATGCCTCGCGATCTTGCCGTCGATCTTCGTCTCGGGCACTTCGGCATGGCCGATAAAATCCCACGGTCCTGCGGCGATGAAGCCGAGCGCTTCGTTGCCGTCGCGCGTATACGGAAAGAGAACGTCGCCGGCGACTTGTTCTTGCACGAATCTTGCGTAAGGCTTGTCGTCGTTGAAGGCCCGAATGACGTAATCGCGATAGGGCCAGGCGTTCGGTCGCGGCTTATCTTTGTCGTAGCCGTGCGTGTCGCCGTAATGTACGACGTCAAGCCAATGCCGAGCCCAACGTTCGCCGTAGCGCGGCGACGCGAGTAGGCGATCGACCAAGGCTTCGTACGCCGATTCACTTGCTTTTGCGGCAAGAGTCGGCGAAAGAGGGAGTGTCGCACTTCCGTTGTCATGCGACACGAATGCCGCCGCCTCTTCCGGCGTCGGTGGTAAGCCGATTAAGTCGAACGACAAACGCCGAATCAGCGTCAGTGCGTCGGCTTCGGGTGACATCGTGAGTTGCTTCTCGACCAACTTCGCCGCAATGAAATGATCGATCTCATTGCGCAGCCCGACCGCTCCGACTACGGCCGGAGCCGACGGTCGGGCGATCGGCTTCCAGACCCAATGGTCGAGTCGGGGATCGCGAGTCGCGCCGCGATCGGCCTCACTTTCGGGCCACTCGGCGCCCATCTCAATCCAGCGGCGCAGCACGTCGATCTCATTTGCGGAAAGACGCTCGCCCTCCGGAGGCATCCGCTCCGTTTCGTCCGCGCTCGCCACGCGGCGCAACAATTCACTCTCCGCAGGCTTGCCCGGCACGAAGAGTGGACCGCCGTCGCCGCCGCGAAGCGCAGCCGAACGCAAGTCGAACCGCAGCCCCCCTTCTTGTCGCGCGGGGCCGTGACATTTCACGCAGTGCGCCGCGAAGAGGGGACGAACGTCGACGTCGAATCGAATCGGTTCCGCTGCGAAACTCGCACGAGCGAGTAACAGCGAAATCAGCACGGGCAAGAACGTTCGAGGCATGAGGACCTCTCCGATAGGATCCGACGGCTACTTCTGCTTGACGAAATGATCGTTGAGGTCGCGATCTGCCGCCGCCAAGTGGCGAGCCATCGCATCGAACGCCCCTTGCGGCTTCCGTTGTTCGATCTGCTTCAGAATGGCGGCATGATGTTCGTGGACCAACTTGGAGCCGGTGACCGCAATCGTCGCGCGCCGGCTTTCTCGCCCTAGCTCACCCAGTGACTTCAGCACCAACTCCAGGATTCCGTTCCCCGCAGCGGCGGCGATCAAACGATGGAACTCGACGTCGGCGTCGATTGCTTCCGCGGTGTCGACCGCCTTTTCGAGTTGCTGCTGCGTACGACGCATTGCTCGCAAGTGCTCCGGCTTCGCGCGTTCAGCGGCGAGCCGCGCTAGTTCCGGCTCGATCACCCGCCGCGTCTCAGTCAGTTGCCGCAATCGTTGGCCGGCGTCCGGCAACAGTAATTCCAGCGCGCCGTTTAAGGGTGCGTGCAACTTGTCGACTAATCGCAATCCAATGCCGTGCCGAACTTCCAGTAGGCCCTGAAGTTCGAGCCGCTTGGTCGCTTCGCGAACGACGGTTCGACTGACCTCGAATTCGACGGCCAGTTCTCGTTCGGTCGGCAGTTGCGACCGCCCTTTGCCCAAGTCCCGACGAATCCGCTTCGCGAGCGTTTCGCAAAGCTCGTCGACTAACGAGCGGGGAGCGGATTTGCCCAGTGCCGGGCGTTTCAGAGTGATTCTCATTGATAGTATACCTCGATGCAAGAGATCATACCACTAGGAATGTGCAACCATCAAGCTGTTTGTCGCGATGTCGGCTTCAACGTCGCTGGCGAGGGAGGTAGCCCGCAATGGGCTTCTCTTGACTAGACGAATAGTCAGGCCAGCAGGCCTTTGAGGACGTGGCCGCTGACGTCGGTCAGGCGGCGGCGGATGCCGTTGTGATAGTAGGTGAGTCGCTCGTGGTTGATGCCGAGTAGATGCAGCACCGTAGCATGAAAGTCGTGCCAGTGGACGCGATCTTCGACGGCCCGCATGCCGATCTCGTCGGTCGCGCCGTACGCTAGGCCGTGCTTCAAGCCCGCGCCGGCCATCCAGACGGAGAAGCCGTACTGATTGTGGTCTCGTCCGTTGCCGACGACGTTCGCCTCGGATTGCGTGAACGGCGTTCGGCCGAACTCGCTGGTGAACAGCACGAGCGTATCGTCGAGCAGTCCGCGACGGCGGAGATCGGCCAGTAAGCCGGCCAGCGGCTTGTCGATCCGCGCCGCTTCTTGTCCGTGGTTCTGCACCATGTTCTCGTGGCCGTCCCAATTGATTCGCGGCGAGCCGAACGCTCCGCCGGAAAACAATTGCACGAACCGCACGCCGGCCTCCAACATCCGCCGCGTCATCAGGCAGGCTCGCCCGAAGTCGTCGGTCGCCGAACCGTCGATACCGTACGACTGCTGCACGGCCGCCGTCTCGCGACTCAGATCGGTCACTTCCGGCACGACCCGCTGCATCTTCGCGGCCAACTCGTAGCTGTGCATGCGGGCCGCAAAGATCTCATCGCCGTGCTCGCGCCGATGACGCTCATTTAACAGCGTCAGCAACTCCGCCGAGGCGCGCTCGGTCGCGACCGGCAGTGGGCGCGCGGGATAGATATCGTCGATCGGCGTCCCCTGGCTGCGAACCATCACCCCTTGATGTTTGGCCGAAAGAAAACCGTTCGTCCAGTTGATCGAACCGCCGGCCGGGAGTCCGCGCGGATCGGGAATCACGACGTACGCCGGCAGTTCGTCCGTCTCGGCCCCGAGTCCGTACGACGTCCAGGCACCCATC
This sequence comes from Planctomicrobium piriforme, assembly GCA_945877965.1. Lineage (GTDB taxonomy): Bacteria > Planctomycetota > Planctomycetia > Pirellulales > PNKZ01 > CAMCTH01. The sequence continues at coordinate 7,964 of CAMCTH010000023.1, forward strand.
ACGGGAAAGCCGTTGAGTCGGAAACCAGTATTCTCTTGGAACGTTGCGGGCGTGTGATTCGACGTCTCGGCATGCATCGAACGAATGACGGTCAACTCGTCGGCCTGCGTCGCTAAGTGCGGAAACAGTTCCGAAACCCAGAGACCGCTCGCGCCGCGCTGCTTGAACTCCCAATCGTTCTGGCGCAACAGACCAACCTTGCCGAAGAAGACGTCGGGCTTCTCATCGCTGCTGAGCGACTTGCCGTGATACTTCACCAGCTCGGGCTTGTAATCGAACGTGTCGACCTGGCTGACGCCGCCGCATGCGACGACATGGATCACGCGCTTTGCCCGGGCCGGATGATGGGGCGGCGCATCGTTCGCTTCGCCGGGGACCGGATCGGCCCGCACGATGCCGTCGCGCAGCAATAGCGACAGCAACGCCGAGCCGCCGAGTCCGCAACTTGTCCAGTGCAGCCAGTCGCGCCGCGTGCCGATCGTTGAGTAGGAAGAGGATGACATGGCGCTGCTCTTGTGCTTAATCAACAAAGAGGAGTTCGTTGCCGTTGAAAATTACCCGACAAAGCGCCGCCAGACCATGCTGCTCGACGAACGGCTCGCAGGCGGCCGACTCCGCCTCGTCCGGCGTGCGGCCGAGCGTATGCCGGAAGACCTGCGCGACCTGCCGTTGCCGATCGTCGCCGACTTCCTGCTCGACGCGTGCCGCGAATCGATCCGCCGTGCGGAACACGAACGAGTTATTCAATAGCGATAGCGCTTGCAGCGGCGTGGTCGTAACGGCTCGCTGCGGCGTTTTGGTCGACGGGTCGGGGCAATCGAAGACGTCGAGCATCGAGCTGCGGGCCGAGCGAACCCAGGTTCGATAGATCGTGCGGCGATCGAACGTCGGACCCTCGACGTCGCGCATGTCGTAGAACTGCGAGTTCCGAACGTAGGTCGAAAAGTCGTAAAAGCCAGGTCCAAAGGGGCGTGGGTCGAGCGCACCGGCGAGTTGCAGCAGCGTGTCGCGCAGCGTCTCCGCTTCCAGTCGCTGCGGCGACTTTCGCCAGAGCAGGCGATTGCCGGCGTCTTGCTGCGCGGCGTCGGCCCGAGGTTGCGACGATTGCCGGAACACGGCCGAGGTGACGATCAATCGTTGGATGTGCTTCAAACTCCAGCCGCTGCGAATCAACTCGCCGGCCAGCCAGTCGAGCAGTTCTGGATGCGAAGGGCGACCGCCGTTGAAGCCGAAATCGTTGGGGGTGTCGACGAGACCGACGCCGAAGTGATAGTGCCAGAGGCGATTGACGATGACCCGCGCGAAGAGCGGATTACGCGGTTCGGTGATCCACTCGGCCAATCGACGACGGCGATCTGCATCGGGCGCGTCGGTCTTCAGGCCGAAGTCGGCCGCAACGCCCTTCAACGACACGGTCCCCGCGGCGGCGACGAGCTCGCGCGGGTCGCCGGGATTGCCGCGGTGCAGGACGAACGTCTTCGCAGGCGATTGCGGAGCGACGGCATAGACCTTCGCGTCGGCCACGCGTTCCAGCGCTTCGCGAAGCTGCGTCCGTTCGAACGTCAAACTGCTCCGTTCGGTCAACTCGGCGGCAGGGATGCGGGCTGCGAGCTCCGCCTCGGAGACGATATCGACGTCGAGCCCGGCCGAGAGCGCAATCTCGTCAGGCGTCAATGCGCGATCGTACAGCCGAGCGCGATCGACGGCGCAACGCAACCGACGCTCCGGCGCGGACGGCAATTGTCGCGCGCCGATGATGACCTGGCCGTTCCCTTCGTCGAAGAACGTCAGGCCCGAGCTTTGGTACGGCTTGCCGTACGGTCGACCGTTGCGATAGGCGGCGATCTTACCGTCTTCATCGTAGGTGAACGCGAGATGCACGAAGTCGCTGCGTGTTGTTTCTTCGGGCCCTTGAAAATCCTGCGTCCGGCGACCGCCGTTGCTGCCGGCCGACCAACGTCGCGGCGATTGCTCGGCATAGACGATGGCATCGAACTTCGACCCGTTGAGGCTTTGCACGCCGAACAGTCCGCCGTCGCGCTGATTCAAATCAAGCGGCTGCACCCAGACTTCGAGTGTTTTTGCGCCGAGGCGTTTCGACATTGGCGGCGAGACGGCATAGCCGTCCGCGAGATGCAGCATGCCGATGCGAACGTAGCTCCCGTCCTTCAGGTCCAAGTGCAGGTCGCCGATCGAATCCCGGGCGCCGTTCTGGAAGTCCCAGGCGGCAATCGGCTGCGGCACCGCCGACTTCTTTCCCTTCTCTTTACGCTCTGCGAGGATCTTGCTGCGATGCGGACTTTCGATTTCGGCCAAGCGCGATTCCAGCGCGCGCAGGCGCGCGGCAATCGGCTCGCGCAACGCTGCGGCCTTTTTTGCGACGGCGGCGGCCGGCAGTTGCGGCTCGCCGTGATGCACGCCCGCCAGCGCGGCGGCGAGTTGGTAGTATTCCGTCTGCCGGATCGGGTCGAACTTGTGATCGTGACAGCGTGCGCAATTGACGGTCAGGCCCAAGAACGTCTGCCCGACGGTGCCGACAAGGTCCTCGATCTCATCTTGCCGCACGACCGCCTTCATCGCGGCGCTCTGTTGCTTCTGGCCCACTTCGTCCCACGGTCCGGCTGTCAGAAAGCCGGTCGCGATCAGTGCGTCGGCGTCGTTCGGGCGGAGCACGTCGCCGGCGAGTTGCAGTCGTACAAACTCATCGTAGGGCATGTCGCGATTGAGGGCCTCGATGACCCAATCGCGATATCGCCAGGAGTTCGTCCGCAAACGATCGCGCTCGAAACCTTGGCTCTCGCCGAAGCGAACGACGTCGAGCCAATGCCGCGCCCAACGTTCGCCGTAGCCCGACGACGCGAGCAGCCGATCGACGATCTTGTCGTAGGCCTGGGGATCGGAATCGACGACGAATGCCGCGACGTCGTCGGCCGTCGGCGGCAAGCCGATGAGGCTGAAGTAGGCGCGACGAATCAGCGTCCGACGATCCGCCTCGGGCGAGGGGGCGAGTTTTGCCGCGGTCAGTTTCTGTTCGATAAACGCATCGATCGGGTTCCGCGCGCGGGGCGACGACTTCGGCGGAACGATCGGCTGCAAGGTTTGCAGCGACCACCAATCGTAACCGGCGCGCTGTTCCGAAGTGTGAGCCAACGGATCGAGCGCGCCCCCCTGCCACGGCGCGCCGCGGGCGATCCACGCTTCGATGACGGCCCGCTCTGCTTTCGGCAGCGGGTTCTTCGGGGGCATGTCGTCGGCGACGATTCGTTGCCACAGCAAACTGACGTCGGCCTGCTGCGGAACGAGGGCCGCCCCGCTATCGCCGCCGGTCAGCATCGTTTCGCGTCGCGTGAGATCGAGCCCGCCGTTCTTTTCGACGCCGTTGTGGCAACCGGCGCAGCGTTTCGCCAACAATGGGCCGACAGTCGTTGCAAACGAATCGACCTCCGCCGCGCCGACCGCCGCCGCAGTCGAAGCGAGTGCCAGTGCGACAAGAAGAGGAATTCGCAATGCCATGATCAATGCCAAACGGGGTCGAACGACAACCTTGCCATCTTAATCGACATTTCGAGCGAAGCCGAACTCCGGCAGAGAAAGCGGGCCGGCGCTCGGCCTCGCCCCGCTGCGGGAGGCGTTTTTACATTTCACCCCACGGTTCAACGAGAAAAAGTTTCCGCCAACGCTTCGTTCGACACGATAATGGGCGCGGCTCCGACGTCGTTTCCGGGAGCACTCGTATCGGTAGAATCGCTTCGATCTTTCCCGCAACCCCACGCATTCATCCTCTCGCTTATGACCTCCTCGCTGCTACGAATCGTTCTTGCCGGCGCTCTTATTTCTACGGCGACGGAGTCGGCCGACGCCCAACAGGTCGTCCCGCCCAAGTCGGTGGGCAAGGCAGAGAAAGCCAAGCCGAAGCCGAACGCCGACGGCAAGCGTCCGAAGAAACCGACATCCGTCGGTCCGGCGGTTAAAGCGAACAAGGCGACGCCGATCGATCGAATCACCGCGCTCAAGGGATTTCAGGTCGAGCTGCTCTACTCCGTTCCGGGCGTCGAACAAGGCTCGTGGGTGAATCTCTGCACCGACGACAAAGGTCGCATTCTGGTGAGCGATCAATACGGCGGGCTCTATCGCTTCCCGGCCCCTGCTCCGGGCAAGACGCTCGATCACGCGCAAGTGCAGAAGTTGCCTGCCGATATTCGCGCCGTTAACGGCATGCTCTGGGTTTCCGGAGCGTTGTACGTCGGTGTAAACGATTACGAGCAGAAGATACCCAGCGGTCTTTATCGCATCACCGATAGCGACGGTGACGATCAACTCGACAATGTTGAACTGCTCCGCGCGATCGATTCGAAGGGGGACCACGGAGTGCATGCCGTGCTGCGGTCGCCGGACGGTAACTCGCTCTATCTGGTCTGCGGCAACGGTGCCAAGCCGACGGAGATGGAGGCTTCGTCGCCCGTGCCGGCAGTTTGGGGCGAAGACCATCTGCTGCCGCGGATGCCCGACGGTCGCGGCTTCATGCGCGATGTGATGGGGCCAGGTGGAATCATCTATCGCGTCTCGCTCGACGGCAAACGGTTCGAGGCGGTCGCGTCGGGCTTTCGCAACATCTTCGATGCGGCGTTCAACCGCGACGGCGACCTGTTCACTTACGACGCCGATATGGAATACGACTTCAATACGTCGTGGTATCGGCCGACGCGAATCAATCACGTCGTCGGCGGGGCTGAGTTCGGCTGGCGCAACGGGGCGGGCAAGCGCCCGGAGTTCTATCCCGACAATCTCCCGGCGACGTTGAATATCGGTCCGGGCTCGCCGACCGGGATGACGTTCGGTTACGGCGCCAAGTTTCCGGCGAAGTATCAGCACGCGCTGTACGCCCTCGATTGGAGTTGGGGCAAACTCTACGCCGTCCATCTGCAACCGAACGGCGCGAGCTACACCGCGACGAAAGAGGAATTCGTCACTGGAGCACCGCTGCCAATCACCGATGCGATCATTCATCCGCACGACGGTGCGATGTACTTCACTATCGGCGGCCGCCGTGTGCAGTCGGGCTTGTATCGCGTTACCTACGTCGGCGATGAAGCGACCGCGCCGATGTCGACGCCGAGTAATGTCTCCGATGCCCGGACCGTGCGGCAGAAACTCGAAGCTTTCCACGGGCGGCACGATGCCCAGGCGATCCCGTTCGCTTGGCCGCAGCTAGCGAGCGACGATCGGTTTGTTCGCTGGGCAGCGCGGACGGCAGTCGAGCATCAGCCGGTCGCCGAGTGGCGCGAAAAAGCGCTGACGGAAAAAGATCCGGCCGTACAAGTCGAGGCCCTGATGGCGCTCGCGCGCGTCGCGGGCATCTGCCCGTTCCATCGCAGGCCTGATAGTCCGCCGATCGATATGGCGCTCCGCGATCGACTGCTGGCCGCGCTGATTGCCGTCGATGAGACTACTCTGAAGCCGGATCAGCGGCTCACGCTAGTCCGCACGACCGAGATCGTTCTTAATCGCTTCGGTCGCCCCGACGAGACGGCCGTTGCCCGGCTCATCGAGAAGCTCGATCCGCAGTTTCCGGCGAAGTCGCGGGAGCTGAATTGGTTGCTCTGCGAGACGCTCGCGTATTTGCAATCACCGACGGTCGCCGGCAAGGGGATCGCGCTGATTGACGCGGCATCGACGCAAGAAGAGCAGATCGAGTACGCCCGGTCGTTGCGAATGCTGAAGGCCGGCTGGACCCCTGCCTTGCGGACCGCGTACTTCGAATGGTTCTTGAAGGCGGCGAACTATCGCGGCGGTGCGAGCTTTGAAAAGTTTATCGAGTTCATTCGGAACGACGCCGTCGCCTCGCTCTCCGATGCCGAGCGCGCGGAGTTCGCCGAGTTACTGGCCCGCAAACCGGAAGCGAAGTCAGTATTAGAAAATCTCGGCGCGGTCTTCGCCGGTCGGACGCCGCGGACTTGGACGCTCGAGGAACTTTCCGCGGCGGCTCGCACGGAGTTGAAGGGGCGCGATTTCGAGAATGGTCGCAAGATGTTCGCCGCCGTCGGTTGCTTCGCCTGTCATCGTTTCGCCAACGAGGGAGGCATGACCGGCCCCGACCTCAGCGCAGCCGGACGTCGCTACTCGCCGCACGATCTGCTTGACCAGATTCTGAATCCAAGCAAAGAGATCAACGAACAGTTCTCGTCGGTCGTCGTCGTGACCGACTTCGGGCAAATCTACACCGGCATCGTCGTCAACTTGGGGGGCGACACGGTAACGATCAACACCGACCTAACGAATCCGAATCAACGCGTCACGATCGATCGCAAAGAAGTGGAATCGCTCGAACGTTCCAAAATCTCGGCGATGCCGACGACGTTGCTCAACCTGCTGACGAAGGCCGAAATCATGGACTTGTTGGCCTATGCGATCAGCGGCGGCGATCCGCAGCACGAGCTGTTTCGTAAGTGACGGCAGATTCCCTTCGCCAAAAGGCGAAATGAGGCGGTCGAGTCTCGCGGGCCGACGCTGACGTATGGCAACGCCGATGTGGGGGTATGGGCACTGCTCGTCGGCGTTGCCGGCCGTTTCGAACAATCTGTGCGCGTTTCTCGCGAATCGCTCACGGGAGCGCGGTATGTTTGAGTTGTCTCTTCTGCATCCTCGGTAGCGCTTGCAGGTCGATCTCAGGCAATCGATCTGTTCACGTCTTTCCTCGCTGCCCCGTCACGTCCCAGTTGTATTCCCTTTTTGCCGATCGCCGCGACGACGTCGTGACGATGAAAGGATCCGCTCTTGCTTCATCACGGTGAAGGAACGCCGGCTGCGCCGCGTTGGCGCGCTGCCTTGTGCGCGTCGGTCTTGTTGAGTGCGATCGGTTCGATGACTTTCGCAGGCCGTGTCGCAGCGCAAGCCGTCGAACCGCCCGTCGCCGCCTCGAGCGAGCAGACCATCGCCGACTTCACGTTGCGCGACTACGCGGGTGTGACGTTCACCTCGGCCGCATCGTCGCGGCAACCGATTCTCGTCGTCGTGTTTCTCGGGACGGAATGTCCGCTGGCCAAGCTCTACGCCCCGCGAATTCAGCGGCTGGCCGACGACTATCGTGCCCGCGGCGTGGTCGTCGTCGCCATTGATTCCAACGTGCAAGATTCGCTCGCTGATCTCAAACTCTTCGCGCGCAATCATCAACTCAGTCTTCCCTTGTTGAAAGATCCCGGCGCGGCGGTCGCCGATCTGTTCGACGCGCGACGGACTCCTGAGGCGTTTGTCTTGGATGCCGAGCGCGTCGTGCGCTATCGGGGTCGGATCGACGATCAGTACGGCGTCGGCACGATGCGGCCGAGTCCGAAGCGACACGATCTCCGCGCGGCGCTCGACGAACTCTTGGCCAAGACCGCCGTGAGCCTGCCGCGGACCGATCCGATCGGCTGCTTTATCGGTCGCACCAAGAAGCCGGACCCAAAAAGCCCGGTGACGTTTTCGAATCAGATCGCGCGGATCTTCAACGCACATTGCGTCGACTGTCATCGGCCCGGCGAGATCGGACCGTTTTCGTTGACCGACTACGCGAAGGCGGCCGGTTGGGCCGACACGATCGCGGAAGCGACGGCGACCGATCGGATGCCGCCGTGGCATGCCGCTCCGCATGTCGGCAAGTTTACGGGCGATCGTCGTCTGTCGGCGACCGACAAGAAGCTGATCGCCGATTGGGTGGCCGCCGGGGCTCCGGAAGGAGATCGCTCGCAACTGCCGCCGACGCCGAAGTTTCTCGACGCCGGTTGGCAACTGCCGCGCGCGCCCGACGTCGTCGTTCCGATGAGTGCCGAGCCTTTCGCCGTGCCGGCCGAAGGGGCGGTGGAGTATCAGCACTTCATCGTCGATCCGAAATTTAAGGAAGATAAGTGGTTCACGGCCGCCGAGGTCAAACCGGGCAATCGCGCGGTCGTGCATCATCTGATGGTCTTCGCGGTCTCGAAGGAGTTTTTGAGTTCCGGCGGCTTCACCTCGCTCGAAGGTTACACCGTCGGCTACGTGCCGGGCATGCGCGTGACGAGCTTTCCGCCGGGCATGGCCAAGCGCATTCCGGCCGGCTCGCAGTTGGTCTTTCAAGTTCATTACACGACCGTCGGCACCCGGCAACTCGATCTCAGTCAACTGGGATTGCAGCTCGTCGATCCGAGCAAGATTCAGTACGAGGTCGTCACGGGAAGCGCGATCAAACCGTCGATCGTCATTCCGCCGCGCATCGCGCGCTATCGCGCGACGGCCGATTCGGTCCGCATCGCGCACGGTTCGTACCTCTTATCGATGACGCCGCACATGCACTTGCGCGGGGCGTCGTTCAACTATC
>CAMCTH010000024.1 GCA_945877965.1 Planctomicrobium piriforme
CTGCGGAAATCGTCGAGCGTGAATTTCTCTTGGGCATGAATCCGCCGGTCGATCTGGCGAATGCGATACGGGGCCGACCATTCGTACGAGATCTCACGCTCGTAGCCTTTAGGAAGAATGTTGTAGTTCGCCGTCGCGACGTAGCCGCTCTCGGGGTTATGCGATTGCGGCAACTCGGCGACCGGCAGAAAGCCTTGCCACTCGTACTTGCCCGCCGCGCCGGGGACCGGCAGCAGGCCGTCCCAACCCTTGCGGATCGGCGTCGCTCCCGAGGCGACCCAACCGATGTCGCCGTCGACGTCGGCGAAGACCATGTTCAGCGCCGGTACTTTCCACGCCGGCAACGCCGCGACGAACTCCTGCGCGCTCTGCACTCGATCCAGGCGGAGCGACGCCAGATAGGCCGCCGCGCCCGGTTCACTGCCGACCCACCGCAGCACATACGCCTTGTGCTTCGCCGGGTCTTCATGAATGACGGCGCCGTGCCGCGTGAACTTCAACTCCACTTCGACCGGCGCGCTCTGACCGCGGACCGTGACTGGCTCGCGGACGATCCGCAGCGGCTCCCAGGCATCGCCGACCTTATATTTCGTCGGGTCGGCGGGGTTCGTTTCTTCGACGTACAGATCGGCTTGATCGGTGTTGACGATCGTGAAGGCCCAGGCGACTCGCTCGTTGTGACCGATCGCCACGCCGGGCAACGCAGGCTCGCCGGCGCCGATGACGTTCCAACCCGGCGCGTTGAGATGCACCAAGTAGCGCAGCGAGGGGAGCAGCAGCGAACGATGCGGATCGCCCGCCAACAGCGGCTTGCCCGACGCCGAACGCTTGCCCGTCACCGCCCAATTGTTGCTGCCGCCGCGGTCGGGGCCCGCTTCGAGGAGATGATTTTCGAACGGCAGCGGCGCGACGGCCGCGTTGTAACCGGCCAGCAACTCTTGCGTGATGCCGTTCAAGTCGAGTTCCGGCACCGGCGCGAAGGGCCGGACCGGATCGGTCGGCAAGAGGATGCGCGCGGCCGTGACGCCGATCGCCGCGATCAACTCCGCGCGGGCCGCCTCGGTCGTGAAGTTGCGGACCATGATGAGTCCCGACATGCGGCCCAGAATATCTTCCGGTCGCCAGCGAGCCGGCCGGTACTTGAGAATCTGGAACTCGATCGGCAGGCGATCCCCCATCGCGTCGATCGACGCATTGATGCCGGCGGTGAACGATTCGGCGATCTGCTTTGCATCGGGAGCGTAGCTCTGCCACTCGGCGTCCGGGTCGCCGCGATACTTCATCAACCGCGCGAAGCGATCGCCCGCCAAACCTTTGTCGCCGACGACGGCCGCCGTCTCGCCGAGTCCGACGCGGCGCCACATGTCGAGTTGAAACAGTCGGTCCTGCGCGACGACGAAACCCTGCGCGAAGAACAGATCGGCTTGGTTTCGGGCATAGATGTGCGGCACGCCCCAGCGATCGCGGAGGACTTCGACCGGCGCGGTCAGCCCCGGAATGGCGATCTCGCCTTCGAGCTGCGCCAACACGGCGACGGACTGCTGCCGCAAGGCGTCCGCCGTAACGGTCGGTTGTTGCGCGATCGCAAGTTGCGTCGTCGCGAAGCCGGCAAGCGAACTGCAGAGCAACACAGCGAGATAGAGCGATCGATACATGGCGCGGCTCCGCGAGGGGTCGTAAGATCGACGACTGCGGGGCATGATAACCGACGGCGAGCGGCGGCTCGAATAAATAGAAACGCCGGACAAAATCAGGCTTCGCCTAAATCGCTTCGACGTCGACCGACACGCGCATAGTGTGGGCGCCGCCGCCGGTGAAGACGCCCTTGATCGGGGCGATGTCGCCGTAGTCGCGGCCCCAGCCGAGCGTCACATGCCGCGTGCTCGGCATCAGGTCGTTCGTCGGGTCGAATTCGAGCCAGCCGAACTCCGGGAAGTAGACGGCGATCCAAGCATGCGAGACGTCGGCCCCGACGAGTCGCGGCTTGCCGAGTGGCGGGTCGGTCTGCAAGTAGCCGCTCACATAACGGGCCGCCAAGCCGAGCGAACGGAGGCAGCCGATCTGCAAGTGCGCGAAGTCTTGGCAGACGCCCTTGCGAATCCGCAGCACTTCGAGGGGCGTCGTCGTGACGGTCGTCGTGCGGGGATCGAACTTGAACTCGACGTTGATCCGGTGCGTCAGATCGAGGACCGCTTCCAACAACGAGCGGCCTGCCGCAAACGACGGCCGCGCGTAATCAGCCAACTCGTCGGCGATCGGCACATAGGGCGAAGCGTAGGCGAACTGCCGCGCTTCGAGCAGGTCGACGTTCGCGCGATCCGCCAAGCGTCCGCGGGTTTGTTCCCACGGCAGGGCTTGCATGGGGTTCGGCTCCGGCGGCGGCACCAAAGTGACGACGCTCTCGGCCGTGATCGACAGCTTCTTATGCCCTTCTTGAATCGTGAAGAAGGTGACGTGATTGCCGAAGTAATCGTTCCGCTCCGCAATCGTCGCCGGGCGCGGCGAGACGGTCAGATTGCTGGAGATGCACATCTGCGTCGCCCCGTGCCGCGGCTTGAGCCGAGCCTCGTTCTGGCAGACCGGTACCTTCTCGCCGTAGTCGTACTCGGTAATGTGGCGGACGCGATACTTCACAGGGCTCTTTCGAAAAGCGTTAGGCCAAAGTCGGAACGGTCATCCGACCCAAGCGATGCGACGGACCGGCGTGGATCAAATACGAATGCGTTACCGCCTCGGCCAGCGTGCCGAGTTGCGTTTCTAACCGCAGCAGCAACTCTTCCAACGCGCGACGCTCGCCGCTCTCGGGCTCGATTTCGGAGCAGAGCGATTCGACGTCGGTGCAGACCAAATCGGTTTGCACCGCCTGGACGATCCGTTGCTCGGCCGACACCTGCGGTCGGCCTTCGTCGCGGGGCAGGTCTTTTACATGCTGCGACAGCGCGTTCATCTGGAACGCGACCGAGCGCGGGTTGCTTTCGTCGGTCAGGATCAGATCGAGCGTCGGCGGCACTTGGATCGAAGTCAGATAACGCGAGCGATAGGTCATCGAGCTGTCGGCAATTTCGAGCAACGCTTCGATCACCGGTTGCGACTCGGCGAGCGGCCGAACGAGCGTGCCGCGCAACAAGCGGACCGTGTGCTGACCGCGCTCGATGCGGCGACCGATGTCCAAGAAACGCCAGCCCGGGCCGCGCGTCATGCTCTCCATGCCCAAACCGCTGAAGGCGGCGAGCAGCACGATCAACTGATTGAGCTGCAACAGCACGTCGCCGAGCGGCATCTCGGCGGGAACTTTGCCCGAGCCGATTTCGCGGAACAGCTGATTCAGAATGCGGAAGCTATCGATCGACAACCGGTCGCGGACGATCGTCGCGAGGCGATGGACCGTGTGAATGGTGGAGCGCAACGAGTCGCGACGCGATTCGTCGTAGAGCAACCGCAGGATCTCGGTTCGCCGCTCGCGGTAGGGATCGTCTTGATCATCTTCCGGAGTCGCGGCCTCGGTCCGCCATTCTTGCAGCAACGCCTCGAAGAGGACCGGAATCTCCGGCATGCTGCCGGGCTCGCTCTCGCTGATGAGCCGCGAGATGAGACTGCGGAGTTGGCGGACCGTTCCTTCGGCCCGCTCCAATTGGCGGCCCAACCAGAAGAGATTGTCGGCTACACGGCTCGGCAAGTCGTGCGTGCTGCGTCGCAGTTCGACGGCCGCCCCGGGAGGTTGCAACAACGAGACCGGCGCGACGGGGCCGTCGCTAAGGACCCACAGGTCTTTGCTCCCCTGCCCCGCCGACATCGAGGGACCGAGTTGATCGGAATCGTCCGACAGCCGCAACAGACCGCCGGGCATCACTTCGTAACGATCGCCGGCCGCTGCAACGAAGGCCCGCAACGCCAAATGCCGCGGCTGCAATTCACCTTTGCCGAAGACCGGGCAGGTCGAACGATCGACGAGTTCTTGCGCCGCGTAGGCGCTCGGGTGTTTGCGAATCTGCTCGGCCAACCGTTCGCGCTCGACCGGCGACAGCCGCCCCGCGACGATCGGCTTCCGCGCTCGCGGCAACAGCGCATGGCGAATGACCATCTGCGGCAGACGCTCGAGCACATAGCGGCGATCTTCATCGCGGCCGCACCACCAAGTCGGCACCGACGGCAATCGCAGTTCTTCGCCCAACATGCGACGACAGAGATCGGGCAACAGCGCGGCCAGGGCGGGCGATTCCAAGATGCCGCAGCCGAGCGCGTTGGCGATGACGACGTTCCCTTGCCGTGCGGCTTGCAACAAGCCCGGCACCCCGAGCATGGTCTCGCCGCGCAATTCGAGCGGATCGCAATCGTCGTCTTGCAAACGACGCAACACGACGTCGACCGGCAGCAGGCCGCCGAGCGTCTTCAAGTAAGCGGCATTGTCGCGGACCGTGAGATCGCCCCCTTCGACGAGCGTGAACCCCAGGTATCGCGCGAGGTACGCATCTTCGAAGTAAGCCGAACTGCTCGGCCCCGGCGAGAGGAGCACGACGCGCGGGTTCTCGCGATGGCGAGTCGCCGAGGCGTACAGCGATTCGCGAAACGTTTTGAAAAAGCCGGCGAGTCGGCGGACGCGGGCCTCGTGAAAGTTCTCGGCCAGCACGCGCGACACGACCAATCGATTTTCGACGGCGTAGCCCGCACCGGACGGACCTTGCGTACGATCGGCGAGCACGAGCCAGCGACCGTCGGGACCGCGGGCCAAGTGGGCCGCGTACAGATGCAGATAGCAATCGTTCGGCACCCGCAGACCGTGACACGGCAGCAAGAAGCCGGGATGCCCGAGGACCAACTCCGGCGGCAGCAGTCCTTGCTTGAGCAGGTCTTGCCGACCGTAGATGTCGGTCAGAATCAGATTGAGCAGCGTCGCGCGTTGGACGAGACCGTCGGCCAGCCGGTTCCAATCGTCGCCGCCGATCATCAGCGGGACGCAGTCGAGCTCCCACGGACGGTCGGGGCTGTCTTCGCTGCCGTAGACGTTGTAAGTGACGCCGTTATCGCGGAGCAGCCGGCGAGCCTGATCGGCCTGGCGTACCAAACCGTCGGGCCCGAGCTTATCGAGGACCGTCGACAGACGTCGCCAAGCAGGCCGAATCGCCCCGGTGGGGTCGATCATTTCGTCGTACGGACCGACCAGCGGGCGATAGCCCGACAAGAGGCCGCCCGGTTCGCTCGACGGCGCTGCTTCGGTCGTGGAACTCATTGACGCTCTTGAAGTTGCAGCCTGCGGGACGAACTGAATATTCTAAGCCGCGAGGCCGTTTCTGTCTACGGAACGCAAGCGGTGCCGAAGCGTGGGAGAGGGGGAGATCGGGAGCGCGGGAGTAAGAGGACACGACGCAACGTCGCGCCGATTCTCTTTCTCCCACTCTCCTTCTCTCCCCTGCTTCCAACCTTCCTTAACCCAGCGGCGCCGCCTTCACGGCTCGACGCAGATCGAGCGTCATCGGGTAATCTGCGTTCGTCTCGGCCGGCGGAATTTCGAAACGTCCGCCGGTGTGGCCGTGCGGAAAGAAGCGCGCGTTGCGCCGACTCTCGGCCGCGTAAGCGTTGATCGGGAACGTCTCGTGGCTCATGCCGCCCGGATGCGAGACGTGCCATTGGCAGCCCCCCAGCGAACGGTTCGACCAAGTGTCGACGAGATCGAACGTGAGCGGCGCGTGGACGCCGATCGTCGGATGCAAACACGACGGCGGCTGCCATGCGCGGAACCGCACGCCGGCGACGTACTCGCCGAGGACGCCGGTCGGATGCAGCGGTACACGGCGACCGTTGCAGCAGACGATATGCCGCGTGTCGGTCAGCCCCTTCACTTTCACTTGCACGCGCTCGACCGACGAGTCGACGTAGCGCGAGGTCCCTTGGGCCGTCGTCTCTTCGCCCAACACATGCCACGGCTCGATCGCTTGCCGCAATTCCAACTCGACGCCCCGCTTGACCACGCGCCCACAAGCCGGGAAGCGGAACTCGAAGTGCGAATCGAACCAATCTTGCTTGAAGTCGAAACCGGCCGTGTTCAGATCGTCGATCACGTCGCTAAAATCTTCGCCGATGAAGTGCGGCAACATGAACTTGTCGTGCAGACCGGTGTGCCAGCGGACGAGGTCCTGCTGGTACGGCTCGTTCCAGAACTTGGCGATCAGAGCTCGCAGCAGCAGTTGCTGCGTCAGGCTCATTCGGGCGTGCGGCGGCATTTCAAAGCCGCGGAGTTCCAGAAGGCCGAGTCGGCCGGTGCTTGAGTCGGGCGAGAACATCTTGTCGATGCAGAACTCGGCCCGGTGCGTGTTGCCGGTCAGATCGATCAGCAGATGCCGGAACAGACGGTCGGTGAGCCACGGCGGGCAGTACTCGGCGGCCGGCAGTTGTTGGAACGCCGTTTCGAGTTCGTAGACCGCTTCGTGGCGGGCTTCGTCGGCGCGCGGGGCTTGGCTCGTCGGGCCGATGAACATGCCCGAGAACAAGTACGACAGCGACGGGTGATTGTTCCAGTAACCGACGAGGCTGCGGAGCAAGTCGGGCCGACGGAGCATCGGGCTGTCCGACGGCTTGGCTCCGCCGAGGACGATGTGGTTGCCGCCGCCGGTGCCGGTGTGGCGACCGTCGAGCATGAACTTTTCGGTCCCCAGGCGCGTGAGCCGCGCCTCTTCGTACAGCGTGACGGTGTTGGTCGTGAGTTCTTCCCACGACTCGGCCGGCTGCAGATTGACTTCGATCACACCCGGATCCGGTGTGACGCGGAGATAGGTGAGCCGCGGATCGTACGGCGGCAAGTAGCCTTCGATAACGATCGGCGAGTTCAAGTGCGCGGCGGTCTCTTCGAGTTGGCGGACCAACTCCAGATAGTCTTCGACATGCGCGAGCGGCGGCATGAAGACGTGCAGCTTCCCTTGGCGCGCTTCGACGCAGAGCGCCGTGCGAACGACGAGCTTGGCCGATTCGCCCATTTGCGGCACGTCGTAGGGCGTCGGGATTTCGTATGCCGGGGGCCGCAAGTTGGCCAGCCGGTCGTGAGTCATTTGCTCGCGCAACGCGATGGCCGTCTCGGCCTGATCGTCGCCGCCGACGACCCCGCCGCCGAATTGCGTCCGGATCATCGTGCCGACCGGGCCGAGCTTGCCGCGCGACAACTCGCGCTCCAAGAACGCATCACCAATGTAGCCGTGGTAGCCGTCGCCGTTCGTGCCATGTCCGTTCGAATCGTAGCCGTTACCATTGCGGCTCGCTTCGTACGCCTTCTTCCAGGGGTTCGCGCCCGGGAGATCGTCGCGCAGCGGCAGGCCGCCGCGCTCGGCAAACGGGTCGACGGCCGTCAGATGCGGCAGGTCTTTCGGCGCGACCCACGGCAGCGAATCGAGCGGCAGGCGGAAGCCCATCGCCGAGTCGCCCGGCAGCAGGAACATGTGCTCTTGTCGCAAGAACCACTTGCCGCTCCGCCAGCGCGGACCTTCGACGTTGTGATCGCGGCAGAGCGGCAGCGCGTAGCCGACCGTCTTGTTGAGCCCTTGTTCGAAAATGCGAGCAAGCCGGGTGCGTTCGACCTTGTCGCTCAGCTTCGAGTCGAGCGGGTCGACGTTCGTCGGCAGCTTCCGCTCTTTCCAGATGTAGTAGAACGCATCTTCGAAAGCCGGAATCGCGTGCTCGGCGCCGACTTCCAATCGCTCGGCAAGTTCTTCGATGAAGGCCTTCGCCTGCGGATCGTCGTGGCCGAAGTTCTGTTCGTCGTTGGCGATGAGGTCCGGATTCTTCCAGATCGCTTCGCCGTCCTTGCGCCAGTAGCAACTGAGCGACCAGCGCGGCAGCGGCTCGCCGGGATACCATTTGCCTTGGCCGTAATGATAGAGGGGCCCGAAGGCGAACTTGTCACCGAGGCGCTTAATCAACTCGCCCGAGAGCTTCCGCTTCAACGGACCGAGCGCGGCGGTGTTCCATTCGGCCCCGTCCATGTCGTCGATCGAGACGAACGTCGGCTCGCCCCCCATCGTCAGGCGAACGTCGCCCGCTTTGAGGACCTCGTCGACCTTATGGCCGAGCGATTCGATGACGGTCCATTGCTCGTCGGTGTACGGCTTCGTCACGCGCGGGTCTTCGTGGATTCGCGTGACGGTCATTTCGAAATCGAACGTCGACTCGCACTCTTCGACGCCTCCGGTGACCGGCGCGGCCGAGGCCGGGTCGGGCGTGGCGGCGAGCGGAATGTGCCCTTCGCCGGCGAACAGGCCCGACGTGGCGTCGAGCCCGACCCAACCGGCGCCGGGGAGATACACTTCGGCCCAGGCATGCAGATCGGTGAAGTCGACTTCCGTCCCCGACGGACCGTCGAGCGACTTTTGGTCGGCCTTGAGTTGAATGAGGTAACCGCTGACGAACCGCGCGGCGAGGCCGATGTTGCGCAACGTTTGCACGAGCAGCCAGGCCGAATCGCGGCACGAACCGCGAGCGCGGCCGAGCGTCTCTTCGCACGTCTGCACGCCCGGCTCCATGCGGACGACGTACTCGACGCGGCTATGGACGATGCGGTTGACTTCGACCAGGAAGTCGACGGTCCGCTTCTTCTCGCGCGGGATCGTCGTGAGGAACTCGGCGAAGTGCGGGCCGACCGGATCGAGCGCCAGATAAGGACGAAGCTGATCGGCGAGTTGCGGATCGTAGGCGAACGGCGTCTCTTCGGCCGTCGACTCCAGGAAGAAGTCGAACGGGTTGATGACCGTCAGCTCGGCGATTAGATCGATCTCGAGCACGAAGCGATCGGCCTTCTCCGGAAAGACGAGCCGAGCGAGGAAATTGCCGTGCGGGTCTTGCTGCCAATTCAGGAAGTGCCCTTCGGGCTGCACCTTCAGCGAGTACGCCAAGATGGGCGTCCGCGAGTGCGGAGCCGGACGGAGGCGAACGACTTGGGGGAAGATCTGGATCGGCCGGTCGTAACGATAGGCCGTCTTATGATGCAGCGCGACGCGAATGGACATGGCAAAACAGTTCCGAAATGGGCGGGAGAAGATCGTCGTGAGATCGGCGACTTCGGCCTAGGTAGTTCAGATAAAAATTGCGGGTCAGCAAAACCGGTGCGATCAGGAGGTTGGTTTGGTCCCCTCGCCCCGGTACGCCGGGGAGAGGGTTAGGGTGAGGGGTTTCTGTTTTCGATATCAAGTTGGAAATTGCAAAGCCCCTCACCCCCGGCCCCTCTCCCCCTACGGGGGCGAGGGGAGCCAAACCCAATCACGCTTAACAAAATCGGTGCGGCTGGCCCGTCGCTTCTAGGACGGAGAGCCACAAGTCGCCGTCGGGACAGACCTGATTGCGCCGACTTACGGCCAGCGCCATCGGAATGTGTACGAAGCGTCCGTGCCAACGTCCCACTACCATTTCGGTCCGCCCGGCCATCGCGGCATGCACGGCGTTGTGAGCCAGTCGCAGACAGTAGACGCTGTCGTACGGGTTGGCCGGAACGCTGCGAATGACGTAGCTGGGATCAATGTATTTGAGGTTCAACTCCACGTTATGCGCGGCAAAGTCTTCGGCGATTTTGTGCCGCAAGAAGATGCCGACGTCGACGAGTTTGGCATTGCCCGAGGCGTCGGTGCCGTGCGAGCCTTCGGCGCAAATATCTTGCCCGGCCCCTTCGGCGGCGACGACCACGGCATGGCCCCGCTCGACGACTCGCTTCCGCAGGCAAGCCAAGAACCCGCCGGGCCCTTCGAGTTTGAACGGCACTTCGGGGATGAGCACGTAGTTGGCGTCGTTCTTCGCCATGGCGGCATAGCAGGCGATGAAGCCCGAGTGCCTGCCCATCAGCTTGACTAGGCCAACGCCGTTCGGGGCCGCCTTCGCTTCGACGTGGGCCGCGGTGATCGACTCGACCGCCGAGGAGAACGCCGTTTGAAATCCGAAGCTCTGATCGATGTACGGAATGTCGTTGTCGATCGTCTTGGGGATGCCGACGACCGCGATCTTCGCCGAACGCTCGGCAACTTCAGCAGCGATCTTCATCGCGCCGCGGAGGCTGCCGTCGCCGCCGATGACGAACAGGATGTTGACGTTCATCCGCTCCAGGCAATCGACGATCTCGCCGACGTCTTGCTGCCCGCGCGACGTGCCGAGGATCGTGCCGCCGTCTTCGTTAATGCTGCTCACGCTCTCGGGCGTGAGGTCGATGACGCTCCGGCCATGGCGGGCGATGAAACCTTGGTAACCGTTGCGGAAGCCGTAGATTCGTTTGACGTTGTAATGGAAGGTTAGTTCCATCACCAAGCCGCGGATGACGTCGTTCAGCCCGGGACAGAGCCCGCCGCAGGTGACGATGCCGACGCGGGTCTTCGAGGCGTCGAAGAAAATTTTCTTGCGCGGACCGGCCGGTTCGAAGCCCGGTAGTTGGTCGATCGGCCCGCTGCGGGCGGCGATCATGGCGGCCGTGTCGTCGAACAGGACGCGATCGTTCTCGTCGACGTAATGCTCGGTCGTGCGGCGCTCTTCCAACAGCGGCCGCAGCGGCGAGTCCAAACGACAAGGCCCGAGCGTTTTGACCGTCAGTTCGTGACCTTCCATCATCATCATGGGAGTACCGTAAAGTCAGAAGTCAGAACGCAGAATGCAAAACCGCGAAGGGTGACCACCGCAGCGGCTGAAGTTGTTTCGTTTTGCATTTTGCGTTCAGCATTTTGCGTTCATTTCATCCCGTCGTACGCATGCCCGCCGCGACGCCTTGGACCGTCAGCCGCAACAAGTCGCGCAACGGATCGACTTCCGGCGGCGGTTCGTTGCCAGCTTCGGCGCGGCGGCGCTTCAGGAACTCGATTTGAATTAGATTAAGCGGATCGATGTACGGATTGCGCGAGTCGATCGAGCTTTGGAACCACGGCGTCGAAGCCAGCAACTCTTTTTCGCCAACGACGTCGAGAATCGCTTGCCGCGACCGGTCGCGCTCGGCGGCGATCCGTTGCCACAAGCGCTTGCGAATCTCGGAGTCCTCGGTCAGTTCGGCGTAACGCTGCGCGACGTACATGTCGGCCTTCGCCAAGGCGAGGGCCGCGTTGTCGATCGTCGCCTGGAAGAACGGCCACTCGCGATACATGGTCCGGATCGTCTGCCAGGCGCGGATATCGTCGTACTTCACTTCCGTCAGCGCCGTGCCGAGACCGTACCACGCCGGAATGAGGCAGCGGTTCTGCGTCCAAGCGAAGACCCACGGGATTGCGCGTAAGTCGTCGAGCGAGCGTTCGCCGCGACGGCGCGACGGACGCGAACCGATCGGGAGGTTTTCGATTTCGTCGATCGGCGTGACCGACGCAAAGAATTGCATAAAGCCCGGCTGGTCTACCAACTCGCGATAGGTCACGAGCGAGCGATCCGAGAGCGACTCCAAGAGTTTGCACCACTCGGGCTGGGCAACGGTCTTGCGGACCGTCGAGGCGGTGAGCGTCGCCCAGGTGACTTGTTCCAAATGGCGATAGGCGACCTGGACGTCGTCGTAGCGCTCGGCCAGCACTTCGCCTTGCTCGGTGAGTCGCAGCGAACCGTCGAGCGATTCGGACGGCAACGACAGAATGCCGCGCGCCGCCGGACCGCCCCCTCGTCCAAGCGAACCGCCCCGGCCGTGGAAGAACGTCAGCGCGACGCCGCGCTTTTCGGCGACGACATGCAACGCCGCCTGCGCTTCGTACAAACCCCAGCAGGCCGACAAGTAGCCGCCGTCTTTGGTGCTGTCGGAGTAGCCGACCATGACGATCTGCCGGCTCCCTTGTCGCTTCAAGTATTCGGCATAGAGCGGTTCGTCGAGGATCGCGGCCAGCGTGTCGGCGGCGCGCTTCAAGTCGCCGATCTTTTCGAACAGCGGCGCGATCCGCAGATCGCTCGCCGCTTGCGGACGTCCTGCCGATTCGGCCTTCGCTTGCGCCCAACGCCAGAGCCAGAGCGGAGCCAGCACGTCGGCCGCCGAGCGGGTGAGGCTCACCACGTTCGCGCCGAGACAGTCGGGCCCGAACCGCACGGCGGCCCGTTGCATTACTTCGTACAACCGCAGCGTGTCTTGCGTCAGCGGTTGCAGCTTGTCGAACGACACGTTCGCCGCGCGGCCCAGCGAATCGACGATCGTTCGCACCCGCGTAGCGTAATCGAGCGAAGCATAGTCGGCGATAATGCCGGAGGCCGACATCACGTCGCTGAGAATCTCTTGATAGCGGCGGGCATCTTGACGAATGTCCAACCGCGTCAGGTTGAGGCCGAACGTCCGGACGAGATCGAGCCAGCGCTGCGCCTCGTTCTCGGGCGGGAGGGCCGAATCATCGTGCCGCAGACATTCGCAGAGCGCGACGACGTCGGCCTCGAACTCCGTGCCGTTGCCATAATCGCCGGGCAATTCGGCCACTTCGACCGACGCGGCCCGCGATTGCTCCAACCGCCATTCGATCCCTTGCAGCCAGCGGCGATACGACTCGTGCGGCGCGGCGCCGGCCAACTTCGCAGTCAGCGAGGGCCATTTGTCTTGCCGCGCTTCGAGTTCCGTCCGCAACGCGATCGACGCCGGAGCCGACGTTTCGGAAATCGACAAGTAATCGCCGAGCTTGCGGCACCAACCGATGTGCAGTTCGATGGCCGCATTGCGCAAACGACAGAGCGTTTGGTTCGTGATGTCGGCCGTAACGAACGGGTTGCCGTCGCGATCGCCTCCCATCCACGACCCGAACCGCAAGAAGCGCGGGATCTGGAAATCGTGGTCGGGGTAATGCTCGGCCAAGCCGCGCCGCAGCGCTAGGTACGCTTGGGGCACCGCTTCCCAGAGCCGCGGCATGATCGAGAGTCCACGCTCAACTTCGTCCAGCACGGTCGGCTTGACCGGCCGCAAAAACTCGGTTTGCCACAAGACGTGCAATTCGGCTCGGAGGTCGTCTTCATAGCGGGTCCGTTCACGAGGCAACAAATCATCACGGTCAAGCTCTTGCAGCGCGTGCCGCATGCGGCGGAGCTTGGCGCGGATCGCGCGCCGCTTCGCTTCGCTGGGGTGCGCAGTGAACACCAAGTCGATCGACAGATGATCGAGGGCCGTTTGCACTTCGGCCGCGGAAAGTCCTTTATCTTTGAGCTCGGCGCAGGCGGCCGAGAGCGATTCACTAAGAGGTTTGGGATGGAGCTGCAACTCGCGCTCGCGCAACACGCGGACGCGCTGCCGGTCTTCGGCGATGTTCGCCATGTCGAAGAAAATGCTGAACGCCCGGGCCACGGTGCGGGCCTGGGGCATGCTCAGTCCGGCGATCCGCTCGGAGAGCGTTCGCTCGGCTTCGGGCGAACCGCCGCGACGATCGCGGGCCAGCAGCCGTACGGTCTCGACGAGTTCGAGGGCATCGGGCCCCGCCTGTTCGGAAATTACCTCGCCGAGCATGTCGCCCAGCATGCGGACGTCGCGGCGGAGCAGATCGTTACTAACCAAGGGAAGAGTCGCAGTTCTAAGGGTTTGGGCGCGCGTTGCCTGCGCAGAATAAGCACCCCTCCGTGAGCGACCTCCCACTTATATCAAACGGCGTGCCGCGCCGGGGACAAAATGAAGCCACGGCGGCGTAACTCGGCAAGACGACACCGTTTGCCGTCGCGCGGACCGCTGTACAAAAGCACCGTTTCTTGCCGGGCCGCAGGGTCGTGTCGCCCCTGCAAGCAGCCACTGCGCAGGAACGATGCAGTCGACCCGGCAAACCACCCGCTTTTCGACGACGGTACGACACTTGCTCCTTCCGGCCGTTTGCTCTGCGGATTCACTTCTCCGCCCCTTCGCCCGACCGACACCCCCTCTTCGTGAGCTCCGTATGCACCCCGTCGCCTCGTCCGCCAACTCGAGCGACCATCTGCTGACGCTGGAAGAGATCAGCCACTTGGTCGCCGGAACCGGCAACCCGGCCGAGACCTTGGCCAACATCGTCGGCCTCGTGCAAATGCGATTTCAGAGCGACGTCTGCTCGCTCTATTTGCTCGACACGTCGCGAACGTTTTTGGTGCTGGCCGCCACGGTCGGACTCAAGCCCGACAGTATCGGCCGCGTGCGAATGGAACTGAGTGAAGGGCTCGTCGGGCTCACGGCCGAGAGCATGCAGCCGGTCGACGCCGTCGATGCGCCGGCCCATCCGCGCTTCAAATTCTTCCCCGAGTCGGGCGAAGATATATATCACTCCTTCTTGGGCGTGCCGGTCGTCGATCGCGGCGCGTTGCAAGGGGTGCTCACCGTTCAAACCGCCGACCCGCGCACGTTCACGACCGACGAAATTCGCCTCCTCTCGGCGACCGGCGGACAAGTGGCGTCGCTCGTCAGCGAAGCCCGCGCGCTCGAGCTCTTCCGCGTGCCGTCGTACGAACGGGCCGGCATGCTAGCCCGCAACCTGTGGTGGTGCTGGGACAGCGACACGACGAACATCTTTCGCGAGATCGACCCGAGCCGCTGGCGCGAGCTGGTCCACAATCCGATCGAGCTCTTGAAAGAGATTCCGATCCAAGAGTTTGATCGTCGCGCCGATGAACGGGTTTTGCACAGCCGGATTAACTACGCCTATCGTCGGCTTCGCGAGTATCTCGATCAGAAAAAGACCTGGAGCAACCGCGCCGCCGGCATTCTGCAAGCCCGACCCGTCGCCTACTTCTCGGCCGAGTTCGGCCTGCACGAGAGCGTGCCGATTTACTCCGGCGGTCTCGGCGTGTTGGCCGGCGATCACATCAAGAGCGCCTCGGACCTCGGCGTGCCGCTCGTCGGCATCGGCCTGTTCTACGATCAAGGCTATTTCCGCCAGCGACTCTCGTACGACGGCATGCAAGAAGAAGATTATCTCGACGTCGAGCCGGCGAAGTTGCCCCTCGCGCCGGCCGTCGGACACGACGGTCGCCAGGTCTGCGTCTCGATCGACACCCGCCGCGGATCGATTCATGCCCGCGTTTGGAAGTTGGCCGTCGGTCGGAATACGCTGCTGCTGCTCGACAGCGACGTCGACCAGAATTCGCCCGAGGATCGCGATCTGACGTCGCGGCTCTACGGCGGCGACAGTCGCACGCGGATTCGCCAGGAACTGCTGCTCGGCATCGGCGGCTATCGCGCGCTCAGGGCTCTCGGCATTCGCCCGGGCGTGCTCCACTTGAACGAAGGGCACAGTGCCTTTGCGGTGTTGGAAGTGATCCGTCGCCGGATGGGACGCGAAGGGATCGACTTCGACGAGGCGGCCCGCCGCGTGTCGACCCTCACCTGCTTCACCACGCACACGCCGGTCGCCGCGGGGCACGATCGCTTCGGCGCGGATCTGACCGAAGAACATCTGGGCCCGCTGCGCGACAGCATGGGCTTGAGCCACGATCACCTGATGGCGCTCGGACGCGTCGACCCGTACAACCCGCACGAAGAATTTTGCATGACCGTGCTGGCTCTGAAACTCTCGCGCCGCGCGAATGCCGTGTCGTCGCTGCACGGCGAAGTTTCGCGGAGCATGTGGACCGGACTCTGGCCGGGTCGGCCGGCCGAAGAGGTGCCGATCGGCCACATCACCAACGGCGTGCATGTGCTCACTTGGCTCGCGCCGCAGATGCAATCGCTCTACGACCGACAGCTCGGCCCGAACTGGCAAGCTCGCAGCGGCGAGCCCGACGTCTGGGAAGCGATCGAACAGGTCGACGACGGCGAACTCTGGGAGACGCACGTCACGCTGAAGGCGCGAATGCTCGATTTCATCCGCCGCCGCGCCGCGCGGCAGGCCGAACGTCGCGCCGAGCCGCCGGCGAACGTCAACCAACTCCGCCGCGCGCTGAACCTCGACGTCCTGACGATCGGCTTCGCCCGTCGCTTTGCCACGTACAAGCGGGCCGACCTCATCTTCCGCGACATCAATCGGCTGGCCGATCTGATCAGTGATCCGCAACGTCCCGTGCAGTTCGTCTTCGCCGGTAAAGCGCATCCGCACGATCGGCCGGGCAAGGCGATCTTGCAGAAGATCTCGCAGCTCTCGCGCGACCCGCGATTCGCCGGGCGGTTGGTCTTCGTCGAAGATTACGACATCAACACCTGCCGGCATTTCGTGCAAGGCGTCGACGTGTGGCTCAACAATCCGCGCCGGCCGTTGGAAGCGTCGGGGACGAGCGGCCAGAAGGTCGTGCTCAACGGCGGCTTGAACCTCTCGGTCCTCGACGGTTGGTGGGCC
>CAMCTH010000025.1 GCA_945877965.1 Planctomicrobium piriforme
GCGACTTACGATAGATGTATCCCGCCGTTTGTCTCGTTCTCCCTCCCCTGCGAACCGTCTCATGTTCCGATCGTTTGCGCTGTTGACGGCGCTCTGCCTCAGCCACGCGCCCCTCTTCGCCGCCGCGCCTTCGACGGACAGCGCGGCGCTGCCCCCCGCCGACGTTCGTTTCGCGACGACCGACGGCGCTGAGACGCCGAGTTTTCAACGGCATGTGTTGCCGCTCATGGGTCGACTAGGTTGCAACGGCCGCGCTTGCCATGGATCGTTCCAAGGCCGCGGCGGATTTCGACTCTCGTTGTTCGGCTACGACTTCGCCGCTGACCATGCCGCTTTGGCAGACGGCGACGCGCCGCGGATTGATTCGAAAAACGTCGCGGCGAGTTTGATCTTGAAGAAGCCGACGTCGGCCGACGAGCACGAAGGGGGCGAGCGGTTCAAACCGAACAGTTGGCAGTATCGCGTCTTTGAACGTTGGATTGCCGCCGGGGCCGCGCCCGTCGCCGATACCGATCCGCAATTCGTCTCGCTGACCGTCGAGCCGCAAGAGATCCTGTTCGAAAAACTCGGCGCGACGCAGCCGTTGAAAGTGACGGTCGCCTGGTCCGACGGTTCGCGCGAAGACGTGACGCCCCTCTGCCGCTTTCAAACGAACGACGAATCGGTCGCCGTCGTCGACGAGAACGGTCTGATCACCTGCAAAGGAAAGGGGGACACGCACGTCGTCGCCTTCTACGACAACGGCGTCGCCCCGACGGCCGTGTTGGTGCCGTCCGGCGACCAGCGCGGCGCGAAGTTTCCCACGGTTCCGACGCCGACCAAGATCGACGAGCTCGTCGTCGACAAGCTCCACAAACTCGGCATCACGCCGTCCGACGTTGCGACCGACGCCGAGTTCCTGCGCCGGCTGAGCCTCGACATGACCGGGACGCTGCCTGCCCCGGATGAAGTGCGGGCTTTCTTGGCCGACAAGTCGCCAAAAAAACGTGCTGAGAAGATCGAAGAGCTTCTGGAGCGGCCGACCTATGCCGCTTGGCAAACGACGCGACTGTGCGACTGGATGGGGAACGCCGAAGCGAACGGTCCCGTCGGCGGCGAGCAAGGCTTGCGACGACGTTTCGCCGAGATGTGGTACGACTGGGTCTATCGTCGCGTCCGCGAGAACATGCCGTACGACAAGCTGGTCGAAGGGATCGTGCTCGGCGTCGGTCGTACGGCCGACCAGTCGTTCGAAGACTACACCGCCGAGATGAGCGCGTATTTTCGGAGCGAGAAGCCCGCCGACTTTACCGCTCGCGAAACGATGCCGTACTTCTGGCATCGCCGCAGCTTGGGCAGCAACGACGGCAAGGCCCTCGCCTTCGCTTATTCGTTTCTCGGCGTGCGACTCGAATGTGCGCAGTGCCATAAGCACCCGTTCGATCAATGGACCAAGCAGGACTTCGATCAATTCGCCGCCTTCTTCAACGGCGTGCGATACGCGAACCCGGTGCGCGAAGTAAACAAGGCCATGTTGCAACCGTATGGTCTCGACAAGCTCGACGAAGACTCGGGCGATTTCAAACGGAAGTTCGTGAGCCTGCTCGACGAAGGGAAGCTGCTGCCGTTCAAAAGCATCGCCGTCCCCGCCCCGCGCAAGACGCCGAATCGTCCGGCGAAGCCGAACCCCAAGCTCGGCCGCGTCATCACGCCGCACTTGCTCGGCGGCGACGAGGTCTTCACCCACGAATTCAACGACCCGCGATTGCCGCTGATGGAATGGATGCGGCAAGACGACAATCCCTACTTCGCGCGTTCGCTAGTCAATCGCGTCTGGGCCGACTATTTCGGCGTCGGGCTCGTCGATCCGCCGGACGATATGAACTTGGCCAACCCGCCGAGCAACGGACCGCTGCTCGAATGGCTGGCCGACGAGTTCGTCGCGCAGCAGTACGATCTGAAATGGCTCCATCGGACGATCGCAAATAGCAGGACCTATCAACTAAGTTGGCGTCCGAACGACTCGAACGCGCTGGACGAGCGAAACTATAGCCGCGCGATCGTCCGCCGCATTCCAGCCGAGGCGGCGTACGACGCGATCGTCGTTGCCGCCGCGAACGACGAGACACGAAAGTTGCTGACGCACGAAGCCGCACAAGTTCGTAAGCGAGCGATCGGCGTGACGAGCGGCTACGCCGGTACGCGCGACGAGAATCTCTACGCCGCCGCGCTGTTCGGCAAGCCGGTACGAGCCACGAATTGCGATTGCGAACGCTCGGGCGAGCCGACGCTGCTGCAAACCGTCTATCTGCAAAACGACGCCGAGGTCTCGCGACAGCTCGACGGCAGCGACGGCTGGCTCGCGCAGGTCTTCGGCGCAGACAAGAAGGGGCTCAAGAAATCTTCTCGCAATGCGACTCCGCCCCCTGCTCCGCCGACGAACGAACTGATCGACGAAACGTACCTCCGCACGCTCAGCCGCTTGCCGACCGACGCGGAACGGAAGATTGCGGGCGAGTATCTCGGCGCAGACAAAGACGATCCGCGCAGCGGTCTCCGCACGCTGCTATGGGCCCTGCTGAACACCAAAGAATTTATTCTGAACCATTAACGAAGAACCGATCATTTTGCCGCGGGGCTCGTCCCCGCGTGTTTGCCGACACACGATCCAGAACCCGCGTGGACAAGCCCCGCGGCAAAATAAGAGAGACAAACCATGACGATGCATCGCTACTGCGACGGGCACCGCCGCCGCGACTTCTTGCAGGCCGGCCTCTTAGGCGCCGGGTTATTCAGTAGCAGCGGCCTCGGCCTCTCCGGCTACTTGCTTCGCGAGGCGGCCGGCGAAGTTCGTGCCAATGCCAAGGCCAAGCAGGCGATCTTCGTCTATCTCGGCGGCGGACCGACCCACATCGACACGTTCGATCCCAAGCCCGACGCTCCCGACGACATTCGCGGGCCGTTTCAGCCGATCGACACGAACGTCGCGGGCGTGCGGATTGCCGAGCATTTACCGAAGCTCGCTCAGTGCGCCGATAAGTACGTGATCGTCCGCGGCGTCACGCACACGCTGGCCGCGCACGATCTCGGCACCCGCTATATGAACACGGGCAATCGCCCGTTGCCGTCGCTCGTGCATCCGGCTTACGGCGCGGTCGCGGCGCGCGAACTCGGCGGGCCGGCCGATCTGCCGCCGTTCGTCGCCATTCCGAACACGCCGCAAAAGTCGGGCTACCTCGGCGTGCAGTACGCCGCGTTGGAAACGAACTCGACACCGACGATCGCCATGCCGTACGCCGTTCGCGGCATTGCGTTGCAAGAAGGGGTCACCGTCGAGCAAGTCGAGGACCGCCGCAAGTTGCTGAACCAACTCGACACGACCTTCGCCGACCTGGGCGATTCCAGCCGCTTGGTGACGGGCCTCGATCGCTTTGCCGCGCAAGCGCACGACATCATCCGCTCGCCGAAAGCGCGAACTGCGTTTGATACGAGCCTCGAACCCGCTCCGATCGCCGAGCGTTTCGGGCCGAGCAAGTTCGGCCAAAGCTGCTTGTTGGCAACGCGGTTGATCGAGGCCGGCGTTCGCTTCGCAACCGTCTCGTTCGGCGGATGGGACACGCACTCGAACAACTTCAAGCAAGCGCAAGAGAGCTTGTTGCCGCAACTCGACCAAGGTTTGTCGGCGCTCTTCACGACGCTCGCCGAGCGCGGCCTGCTCGACTCGACGCTCGTCTACGTCACCGGCGAGTTCGGGCGGACGCCGAAGATCAACGATAAGGCCGGCCGAGATCACTGGCCGCGCGCCATGTTCACGCTCTTCGCCGGCGGCGGCATTCCGGGGGGGCGAGTCCTGGGCGAAAGCGACTCGAAGGGGCAAGAACCGGCGTCGGTCGGCTACACGCCCGACCAACTCGCCGCGTCGTTCTATCACTCCCTGGGCATCGATCATCGCAGGGAGTACGATACCCCGTCGGGCCGACCGGTGATGATCGTTCGCGACGGCGAGATCATTTCGGAACTCTTCGGTTAGTTTATTTAGCCGCGTCGCTTGTCGACGCGCGCCGGAGCACGCGGGGGCGAGCCCCGCGGCTAAATGGAACGGGTGATCGTGAATTGATGACCGTTGAAGATCGCTCGGACAAATTCTGCGTCGTCGGTGCCGGCTCGTCAGGACTCGCAGCGCTCAAAGCGCTCGCAGCCGCGGGCATTCCGTGCGATTGTCTCGAACGCGAAGACGACGTCGGCGGCAACTGGTACTTCGGCCGGCCGCACAGCAGCGTCTACGCCTCGACGCACACGATCTCGTCCAAACGGCTGACCGAGTATCTCGACTTCCCGATGCCGGACGACTATCCGGAGTACCCGCATCACAAACAGGTGTGGGAGTATCTCCGCAGCTACGCCCGGCACTTCGGACTCTACGAGAAGATCAAGTTCGGCTGTACGATCGCACGCATTGAGCGCGGAACTACAGAGGACGAAGTCTCTTCTCCCGCTCCGAGTTCCGCGCTCCGCGCTCCGCGCTCGTCCTGGCTCGTCACGCTCGCCGACGGCACCGTTCGCCGTTATCGCGGCGTGATTGTGGCCAACGGACACAACTGGGATCCACGCATCCCGCAGATTCCCGGCACTTTCTCCGGCGAAGTCCTGCATGCGGCGAACTACAAGACTCCGGAGATCCTGCAAGGCAAGCGGGTCCTCGTCGTCGGCGCGGGAAACTCCGGTTGCGATATCGCGGTCGAATCGGCCCAGCATGCGGCGCGAACTTGGCTCAGCATGCGCCGCGGCTATCACTACCTGCCGAAGTTCTGGCGCGGACAACCGATCGACGTCCTGAACGAACGCCTACGTCGCTTCCGCGTACCACTCGCCGTGCGTCGCGGCCTGGCGACCGTCATCGAGCGCGTCATGTTCGGTGCGCCGGGGGCGACGTTGCCGCGACCCGATCATCGGCTCTTTGAATCGCATCCGATCATCAACTCGCAGTTGTTCTACTATGCCGCGCACGGCCGGGTCGGCGTGAAGCTCGATGTTGCGGAGTTGTGCGGCGACGAGGTTCGCTTCGCCGACGGCAGTCGCGAGCCGATCGACGTGATCATCTATGCGACGGGCTACAACATTTCGTTCCCGTTTCTCGACCGCGACGTACTCAACTGGCGCGACGGCAAGCCGCGGTTGTTTATGAACGTCTTTCATCCGACGGACGACGATCTGTTCGTCGTCGGGCTCATCCAGCCCGACAGCGGGCAGTTCGGCCTCGTCGATTACCAATCGCGGCTCGTCGCAAAGTTCCTTACCGCTTGCGACGCAAACCAACCGCAAGCCGCAACGTTCCGTAAGCAGAAGGCCGAAGCCGACGTCGATCTCTCGGCTGGCGTGCAATACGTCGATTCGCCCCGGCATCTGCTCGAAGTCGAGCACTATTCATATCGCGAACGGCTCAAGAAGTTGCTGGCGGAGTTCAAGGCATGAGGTGCGAGGTATGAGCTATGAGATCCATTTCGCCTCACACCTAATTTAGAACTCAATCTCTTTCAAGTCCTCGCCCAATTCCGTCGCGGGAAAAATACTGCGGGCGACGTCGAGGCCGACCGGATCGACGATCGAGAGATGCGGCGCGAGGTGGATCAGCACCAACCGTCCGACGCCAGCCGCTTTCGCCAGCGCTGCGACTTCGCTCGTGCGACTGTGCCCCGTCTTCATCGCGAACTCGGCCGCCGCGGCATCGTCAAAGTTGCACTCGTGCAGCAGCAGATCGACGCCGCGAATCTTTTCCACGTAAGTGACGCCGGGGCCGGCGGTCGTGTCGGTCACATAGGCCAACGACTTGCCGGGCCAGTCGATCCGAAAACCGACGGACCCGCCGGGATGCACGAGCGGAAAGTGCGTCAACTTGCCGCCATCGACGAGCGTGACCGATCCCGTCGGCGGCAACGGTCTCCATTCGACGTTCGGCAGGATCGGAAACAGATCGGGTTGGAACAGATGCTCGCGGATCGAGGCGAGCTTCGCGGCGTCGCCATGGATCGTCACGCGCCGCAACGGCCGCTCGTACATCGTTTCCAACAAGTACGTCAGGCCGAGGACGTGATCGAGATGGGCATGCGACAGAAAGATATCGAGCTCGTCGGTCGTCGCGTGCTTGGCCAACCGAAACAGACCGCTCCCCGCGTCGAGTACCGCGCCCGACTCGGGCAGCAAGTAGCACGCCGTGTGACGGATTTCGTTGGCGTGATAGCCGGTAGTGCCGAGCGGAACGATTCGCATGGTTCTAGTCTAGCACACGCCCTAACCGGCACATCCTAATAGGCGCTACCGAGCACGCGTTGCATTCGGTCGTAAATGTCGCGAAGTTCCGTCTCGCCGCCGCCGGTCACTTCGCTCGTCGCCCAGCCGTCGTAGTTCAATTCGCCGAGCGCCGCCAGGATCTCGGGCCAATCTTCGTCCCCTTCGCCGATCGGCACGGACGAACCAGTTTTCTTGCTATATCCCTTCAGGTCGAACTTCACCAACCGTGGGCCGAGCTTGCGAATCCACTCGGCGCTGCTGACGCCGTACTTGAGCATGTTGCTGCTGTCAAAATACGCGCCGACGTAGCGGCTGTTGATTTCGTCGACGTACCGCATCAGATGTTCGGGCTTGGTGATGAAATCGTTCCAGACAGTTTCGACGCCGAGGACGACGTTGCATTCTTTGGCCGTGGGAATGCACGCGCGGATGCCGGCCTGGGAACGTTCCCAGACTTGATCCCAATTCTCGTGCTTGGGATCGGTCACTTTGCCGGGAACGATCAGCACCGTCCCTGCGCCGACAGCTTGAGCCGTACGAATCGCGGTTTGCAGATGCCGGATCGCATCGGCCCGGACCGACTCGTCGCGATCGCTGAGTCGAATGGTCCAATGCACGGCATCGACGACGCCGTGGATTTTGATGCCGGTCGCCTTCGAAGCGGCGATCGCTTCGGCCGTGTCGACTTCGCCCGGAGCTTGGATCTCCAATCCGAGGAAGCCGATCTTTTTGACGAGTTCGAATTTTTCGAGCACCGTCGCGCCGGAGACCTTGATCATCGAATACTTGACGGCAGGCCGCAGCTTCGGCATTTTTTTGGCGGCGACGGCGAAGGCATGCTGCGAACCGAGCGCGGCGGCCGCACCGAGTTGCAGTACTCGGCGGCGGTTCCAAGGCGCGGAGAGATTCCAAGACATAGCGACGGGCTCGATTGTTCCGCGCCGGTACGGCGGGTATGGTGACTGCGTGGTGCTGCGTGATTCCAGCATCATCCTAAATTGTCGCCGTCTGCGGAGCAAACTCGCATGAAGACCGCCTCGTGGTTGCTCTTAATCCTGGCCAATCTCGCGACGGTCGTCAGTGCCGTCGACGTACTCCCCGGCACTCAACCGCTCACCTGGGACGGCGACATTCCGCTCCGCATGGTAGACGATCTGCACACATTCGCCGATCGCGAAACGGCCGCGAGCATCGAACGCCGCGCTCGCCACTGGAACCGCAATTTTTCAAGTCGAGAGGCGTACGAAAAATCGATCGCTCCGAACCGCCTGCGGTTGTCCAAGTACCTGGGCGTCGAACTGCACGAGCCTTGGACCCGCGAGGACAAAGAGCGCGAACTGCTGCAGCGACGCGGTATCGGGTACATCGCCGAATCGCCCCGTGTGCTGAGCGAGACGAACTCGCACCGGATCACGATCGAACGTTTTCCGGTCGCCCCGAATCTGGAGACGGTCCTACTCCGCGCCGTCGCGAGCGGCTTTCCGAGTTCGAACCCGTGCGTCATCGTACTCCTCGATCCCGCGGAGTCGATCGACCAACTGCTCGCCTGGCGGGACGGCCAGTCCGTTGCTACGACGCCGCTTGCGCCGCTCCAACCGCCTCAACGCAATACGGTCGCGCCGCTAGTGCAGCAGCTTCTGGCTCGGCGCTGTGACGTGCACGTACTGCGGTTGCTCGGACGCGAAGACCGCGAATCGATCGCAGGCGGCGGATTGAGGCCGACCAATCAACCGCATCGCGAGTTCGTCTATCGTCAAGCATTTGAGATGGGACGCCACGTCCTAGGTTATGAATTGCAGGCGGTCTTGGGGATCGTCGACCAAGTGCATCGACCGCAACCGCGTGAGTTCGGCGATCGCAGCGGCACGGAGCACATCAGCGTCATCGGCTACGGCGAAGGAGGATTGCTCGCTTTGCTGGCCGGGGCGCTCGATTCGCGGATCGACGCGGTCGGCGTCAGTGGATACTTCGGGCCGCGCGAAGGATTAGCTGGCGAACCGATCTATCGCAACATTTGGGGAATTCTCGACGAGTTCGGCGACGCCGAGTTAGCGGCGATGATCGCGCCGCGAAAGCTGATCGTCGAAGCCGCAATGCCCCCGGTCATTCCCGGTCCGCCGCCTGCAGAAGAGAAACGTAAGGGAGCGGCACCCGGTGCCGTGCCGAGATTCTCCGTCGCCAAAGTGAAAGCGGAGTTGGCCCGCGCGCAGCAACTCATTCGCAGCACCGATCCGGCTTGGGATTTTGTACGACTATGCGTCGGCGGTGATGAAGACGGCGGCGGCTTCGGAGACAAGTTCCTCGCCGCCTTGGCCGGTTCGCCGCCGGCCGAACAGATACGTCCGCAAGGATATGGCGGCTTGGACGGCAACGAGGTGGAAAGATTTCTGTTCGATCAAATGGTGCGGCACACCCAGGCTCTCGTCCGCGAGAGTGAGTATGTTCGCAAAGAATGGTGGAAGAACGCCGATCGGACCTCGCGCGATCCGGAGAAGTGGCAGGCTTCGTGCGAGCCGTATCGCAAACATCTGTACGACGAGGTCCTCGGACGCTTCGATCACAAGAAACTGCCTCCTAATGCGCGGACTCGCAAGATCTATAACGAGTCGACGTACACCGGTTACGAAGTGGTGCTCGACGTCTTCAGCAACGAGTCCGAGCACATCGGCGTGTGGGCCTATGGCATTCTGCTCGTCCCCAAAAACATACCACCCGGCGAGCGGCGGCCGGTGGTCGTTTGTCAGCATGGGCTTGAAGGCCGTCCGCAAGACACGATCGAAGCCGACGTACCGGGCGAGCGGTTCTACCATCAGTTCGCCGCCAAGCTGGCTGAGCGCGGGTTCATCACCTTCTCGCCGCAGAATCCGTACATCGGTAAAGATCACTTCCGCCAACTCGTGCGCAAACTGTGGCCGCTGAAGAAAACGCTCTGGTCGTTCATCGTGCCGCAGCACGAACAGATCACCGACTGGCTGGCGTCGCTGGAGTTCGTCGATCCGGCGCGGATCGGGTTCTATGGACTCTCATACGGCGGCAAGACGGCGATGCGGGTGCCTGCGCTCGTTGATCGCTATTGCCTCTCGATCTGCTCCGGCGATTTCAACGAATGGATTCGCAAGATCACGAGCGTCCGCGACCCGTTCAGCTACATGGGGACCCACGAGTACGAGATCATGGAGTTCGACCTCGGGCACACGTTCAACTATGCCGAGATGGCGGGACTCATCGCACCGCGGCCCTTCATGGTCGAGCGGGGGCATCGCGACGGCGTCGGCATCGACGAATGGGTCGCCTACGAATATGCCAAGGTGCAGCTACTCTACGCCGACCTCAAGATCCCAGAGCGAACGGAGATCGAGTACTTCGACGGCCCGCACACGATCCACGGCGTCGGGACGTTCGACTTTTTGCATCGGCATCTGAATTGGCCGGCGCCGAAGTAAAACCGCCGCGACTACGGCGTGAGCAGAAACTTTTGCAGCCGCGTCGCCGTTCGCTCGATGCGGCTCGGCGCGAGTTGGCATTCCCAGACCGTCAGCGACTGCCAACCTTCGCGGCGGAGTTGTCGCTTGACCGTCGCATCGCGAGCCGTATTCCGGGCAAACTTCGCATCCCAAAACTCGCTGCGGGTCGACGGTATCGATTGCCCTTTGCGACAGCGATGGCGATGCCAAAAGCAACCATGGACGAACACGACTTTTCTCAGACCGGGGAAAACCAAGTCTGGGTTACCCGGCAGCTTGCGGCCTTGCAGGCGATAGCGGACGCCGAGCGACGTGACGAGTTTGCGGACCACGCGTTCGGGCGAAGTATCGCGCGAGCGAACGGCTCGCATGATCGAACTACGCTTGGTCTTCGTGAAGGTGTCGGCCATGCGATAACTCACGCTTAGCCGCCCCGTCCTCGGGGCGGAGTCCAGACCGGGTCGAGGACGACCCGGCTAAGCCGTTGATAATTAACTTACTTCGCAACCGCTTGTCGTTTTGATCGCGCATTCACTCCGAGGAGCGACAGCACGTGCCGCGCGATCGCTTCGGCCAACGTCGGCGGCACGGCGTTACCGATTTGAATGCCGGCCTCGATCCTGGAGCCGCAAAAATCGAAATCATCTGGGAAGCCTTGGAGCCGCGCCGCTTCGCGATGCGTGATCGGGCGATGCGCTTCGGGATGCAAATAGCGCCCCTTCTCGGGCTTATAAAACTCCGTGCGGATCGTCACCGACGGCCGGTCCCACCACAAACGACCGAACAAGTCGGTCCCGCCGTCGACTTTCTTCTTCCAACACTCGGGCATCAATCGCAACGGCAAGTCCCAGCGATTGCCCCCCGGCGGCACGCACTTGTACCGCCGCAGCGAGAGGGGCGTGGGGTTACGGCTTAGATGCCAATTCGCTTCGGTCGGAACGGACGGCATATCGCCGATCGCATCGCGGACCGTCACCCACGGTTGCAACTTCGAGCGGCCCGCGCGAATCAGCGCCGGATCGCCGTGCGTCGCCGCGGGGTGCGAAGGTTCGCCGTCGCGCAGGCCGACGACGATCGCCCGCTTGCGCGCCTGCGGCACACCGTAGTCGGCGGCGTTCAACACCTGGGCGACGACGCGAAAGCCGAGTCGCCGCGCCGTCTGTTCGATTTCGACGTACTCTTGCGAACGCAACAGCGGCGGCACGTTCTCCATGACGAACGCGCGGGGCTCGGCCTGTTCGACGGCCCGCAAGAAGTGCCGCCACATCTGTCGCCGAGGATCGTCGGGCAAGCGCTCGCCGAGGTTGCTGAACCCCTGACACGGCGGACCGCCGGCGACGACGTCGGCTTTCGGGAACGTCTTGATCTCTTCGACCGGACCTTCGACGACCGCCTCGGTCAGGTTCTTGCGCAACGTCGCGCAGGCGGCGGGTGCGTATTCGTTGGCCAGCACCGTACTGAAACCGGCCCGTTGAAAGCCGAGGACCATGCCGCCGCAACCGGCAAAGAGTTCCAGGACCGTCGGTCGCCGCGCCGACCCATTTTGGGGACCGGGTCTCGCCCTCGCGGAACTTGCTTTGACGGTGATCGCAGAAGAAGGCCGTTTCCTGCCGGCCGCGGTTCGGGTCACATCGATCTCCGTCCGTGCATGTCGTGTACGTTCGCGCCAGAGCGTATGATAGCGAACTACGTTCATACTGAGAACCATTGAGCTACGGACGTACATTCCCGGTCAGCCCTCTGACGATTAAGTGACGTGTCGAGAATCGCCCGCGCATGACCTATCTCATCGGCCTGATCATCGCGTTTTTTCTCTTCGGCGGGCTCGAAGTCCTCTCGCGATCGTTGGGGTTGCCGCTGTCGATTCTTGGCGCACTCGGGGCGGTGCTGCGGCAGACCGACGAGCCGGGCCTGCAACGGCGTCAGGCCGTCGTCATGCTGCTGCTGGCGATCGGCGGCGGCATGACGGTCGTCAGCATCGTGCTGGCCGTCGACGGATTGATCACGCGGACCGTCATCTCCAGCATGTTCAGCGGCGTGTTCTTACTGACGATCGCCGGCAGCCTCGGCTCGAGCACGTTGCGGGCGATCGGCCGCAGCGCCGACAGGAGTGCGGCGGATCGAAAAGCGGCCGAGCCCAAGTCGCTGCCCGGGAAATAGCGTCGTTCCCCTCGCGTTGTCTTTTCATCGGCGACGACGCATACTGG
Source organism: Planctomicrobium piriforme (assembly GCA_945877965.1). Taxonomy (GTDB): domain Bacteria; phylum Planctomycetota; class Planctomycetia; order Pirellulales; family PNKZ01; genus CAMCTH01. Next base: position 11,939 of record CAMCTH010000025.1, read on the forward strand.
CACGAGATCGCCGCTCACGGAGTATCCGCGGGCTCGCCGGTTTGTTTTCACTGCCTACTGCCCTCTGTCAACTGTCAACTTCTCCGCCCCATGTCGCAGTCCGCTAGATCCGCCGATGACGACGCCGATTTGGCGGGGCGCACGCTCGGCGACTTCTGCTTGCTGCGACGACTCGGTCGCGGCGCGATGGCCGAGGTCTACTTGGCCGAGCAGCAATCGCTCCGTCGCCAAGTGGCGCTGAAGGTCCTGAAGACCGATCTGGCGCGCGACGTCAACTATGTGCAGCGGTTTCAGAACGAAGCTCGGGCCGCCGCGGCGCTGGTGCATGCGAACATCGTGCAGATATACGAAGTCGGTTGCGCCGACGGCGTGCATTACATCGCGCAAGAGTACGTGCAGGGGATGAACCTTCGCGAGTGGATGCAGCGGAACGGCTCGCCCGACGTCAAGCTGACCGTCGCCGTCATGCGCCAAGCCGCCGCCGCGCTGCACAAAGCCGCGCAGGCCGGCATCGTCCATCGCGATATCAAGCCCGAGAACATCATGCTCTCGAAGACCGGCGAAGTGAAAGTCGCCGACTTCGGGCTCGCGCGAATCGCGCGTGAAGACGACGTGCTGCATCTGACGCAGGTCGGCATCACGATGGGGACGCCGCTCTACATGAGCCCCGAACAAGTCGAGGGGAAGTCGCTCGACTCGCGAAGTGACTTGTACAGCTTCGGCATCACCTGCTATCACCTGCTCGCCGGGTCGCCGCCGTTCGTAGGGGAGACGGCGCTGGCCGTCGCGGTGCAGCACTTGAATTCGCCGCCGCGCCGGTTAGAAGAACTGCGCCCCGACCTGCCGCCGGGCCTCGCGCGAATCGTGCATCGGCTGATGGAGAAGAAGCCGGGCGAACGCTATTCGTCGGCCCGTGAACTACTGACCGACCTACGGGCTTTACCGATCGCCGCCGGCGACGATTCCGACCTGTGGGCCGCAACGGTCGACGAGCAGACGGCCCTGGAACTGAGCATGACCGTCGGCCTCCACACGGCCCGCAGCAAGCTCGACGAAGTGATGAAAACGTCGGCGCTGGTGTTGAAACAACAACGCGACGTCTGGCCGCGCCGCTTGCTAATTGCGTGCTTGGCCGCGTTCGTGCTCGGCGGCATTGCGGCAGCCGTGAAGGCCCGGCGAACGCCGTCGGTGCTAGCCGGTGCTCGCGACGACGCGGCCGCGTCGATCCCGCGACAAGACTCGGCTCGCTCGCAATTCTTAGCGGCGCAGATGCAGTTGACCGACGTCGAAGCTTGGCTGCTGAGCGTCGAACGTCACTTTCCCAACGACGCCTACTTCGTCGACCGTGCGCGACAAGAGTTGGCGCGGCTCTATTGGAAAGAGAACCGCATCGACGAGGCACTGCCGCTGTTCGATCGATTTGCCGAGCGACTGGAAGAAGAGTATCGCGCTTTCGGCCTGGCGGGACGCAGCCTCGTGCAGACCAAGCGCGGCGATCTCGATCAGGCGGCGCAAACCTTGGCACAACTCATTCCGCTCCGGGCGAAACTCGATTCCCGCATGAATCAAGACGTGCAATATGCCATCGCCGCCAACCAACAGGCGCTGCGCGAGAAGGGAGTTGCACTGCCCGAACCGCCGACTTCCCCCGTCCCGCAACAACCGACGGCGCAACAACAGCTCTACATCGCGCAGTTTCAACTCGGCGACAAAGAAAAGGAAGACTCGCTTAAAAGCGTCGCGTTGTACTTCCCGCAAGATGCGTACTACGTGACCGCCTCGAAGTTGGAGCTGGCAAAGTTCTATTTGCAACTCGAACGTCGCGCCGACGCATTGCCGATCTTCGTCGAGCTTGCCGCGCGCGATCCGAGCGAACGAGCCGCGCGGGCTGCCGGCCTCGCCGGACAAGCGATCATCGGTGCGCAAGAGAAAGACTTGCCGCGCGCCCGCCGTGCGCTGGAACAACTCTTCCCGCTGGCCGAGTCGCTCGATCCGAGCTTGGCCCGCATGCTCGTCGAGACGCCGCCGTTGAGCGAGGGCAAAATGCCGCAGCCGATGCAACGCGATTGGGAGACACTCCGCCGCCAGGCTCAAGAGTCGAACGAAGCGGCCGGCGGCGAACCGTCGCGTCTCAACAACTGACGCAACGTCGGGAAATTGCGACCGCGAGCGGCAAAACAGGCGGTTGACAGTCCCCGCCGCGACGACTAACGTTAAAAGTCTCGCGACGGGCGGGAAAGCTGCCCGTCGCGACGCTCGCCCCTATCGTCTAGAGGCCTAGGACGTCGGGTTCTCAATCCGTTAACCGGGGTTCGAATCCCCGTAGGGGTACTTTTCGCCAACGCTCGCCGCGGCTCGCCTGCGGCTTCTAAAGCGTTGAGCGGCAACACGTTCGACTCATCGGGGTCGACGTCTGCGCGCATGGCCGGTTGGCCGCTCGCCGCCTCGATTCGCCCCCGCTCGCCGCCAATACACCCGCCACTTTGCTGACCGGTTCGCGCGACGTAAGTCTTTGTCGGATCGAGGGTCAACCGTGTTGCATCCTCAGTTCCGGTTGCTCGCAGTACTTGGCGATGCTCGTCATTCGGTTTGGGCGACGTCGTCGGCAGCGATTCCAACGCCCCTTGGAGGTCGTGCAAGCGGGTGTGAGCGTAACGGCCGATCGTCAGGGTCGGCGTCGAATGCCGGGCCAACTCTTGGGCAACCTTCACGCTCGCCCCGCCGTTCACCACCGCCGAGATATAGGCGTGCCGGAAACTATGGAAGTCCGCAACTTCCCCCGCGGTGTTCTCATAGACGAGGAATTCACTCTTGGATCGGGCGGTTCGATCGACGTCGGTCTTTGCCTCGGCAATCCACTCGGCCCGTGCCGCTTTCAGATCGCGACGGAGCATCTTCGCCGTATCGTGCGGCAGCTTGGCGAACAACCGCTCCGCGTCGGGCTTGCCTTGCAGCCACACGCGGACCGCCTCGGCTAAGTCACGACGGATCGGCTGTGCATCGTTCCGTCGCCGCTTGGAGTGGGCCGCTTGCACCGTCACCGTCGGCGGGTCGGCATTCAGATCGAACGACTGAGGCGTCAGGCTCCGCAGTTCGGAGGCGCGAAACCCGGTGCCCAGGGCCAACCGATAGATCATCGCTCGATCAGGGCCGGGCATATTGTGTTCAGGCCGGGTTCGCCACTCGGTCGTCGCGATCAGAGATGCCGCCTCATCGATCGAGAGTTCGCGGCGGACGTGCTTCGGATCGGTCGCCGCATTGAACGATTCGAGCGTCATTAGGGCATCTTCGCGGGTCCGCTTGTCGCGATGCAGCCACCGCGAGAACCCCTTGATCGCGCGGAGGTAGTGATTGCAAGTCTTCAGCGATTTACCTTCATCCTTCAATGTCTTGATCGCCGTTTGGACGGCGGAGGCGGTCAGGCCCGCAATATGCGTCGCCTTGCACAAGTCGACGATGCGGGCTGCCTTGGTATGCGTCTCTTCGCAATGCTGAGCCGTATTCGCCCGACCGACGAGGGCCGCCTTGAACTCGGCCAAGTGCAGGGCGATCGACCGCTTCGCCTCGGCCGAGTAGCGATCGGCCGTCGGATCGATGATGCCCTCTTTGCGTAGCAGGACGCCGCGTTCTAGTTCGTTCGCCATTTGCTGAACGGCATCACGATCGGTGCAGCGCGTCGATCGTCGCTTGCGATCGCCGTTATGATCCATGTACTCAATTTCGAATCCGACAGCTTCGATCAGCACCTTCGTCCCAGCGGCGTTCAGCGGGGCGCGCTGCGTCCGCTTGGTCGAACGATGCTTCCAGACGGCGATGCGCTCGCCGTTCCGTTCGATGATTTCTGCCCCCGCGGGGATCGGCCGCAACCGACTGCGCTTGTAGATCGTCGCCATTGCTAGTTCCCCTTCGTCTTGCGGGTCGGTTGTTCGGTCGTCAGATGCAGCCCGAGGGCTGCGGCGATCTTATCGAGGCCGGAGGTCGA
>CAMCTH010000026.1 GCA_945877965.1 Planctomicrobium piriforme
CTGCCGGTCGCGGTGACGACTCGCGTGACGATTAACGGCCGCATCTTTCCGCGCGAAGACATCGACGTCTGGACCTTCCGCGGGCGCAAGGGACGAACGATTCGCTGCGAAGTCGAGGCGGCCCGACTCGGCTCGCCGCTTGACTCGCAGTTAGAAATCAGCGATGCGACCGGCCGACGGCTCGCCGTGTCGAGCGACCACAACGGGCCGGACTCGTTCCTGCTGTTCACGCCGCCGGCCGACGGCGAGTATCACGTCCGCATTTTCGACGCGGCTTACGGCGGCCTGCAGACGTACGTCTACCGGCTGACGCTGAGCGAACAACCGCACATCACGAGTCTCTATCCGCTCGGCGCAAAGCGTGGCACGAAGGTAAAGCTCGAACTCGGCGGACTCCGCATTCCCGCCGCGCCGCAATGGCCCGCGATCCCGCAGAGCGCCGCGGCCGACTACGTCACCAACTTCCAGATCGGTCAGGAATCGACGAACGACGTTCGCCTCGAAACGGGCGATCTCGACGAACTGCTGGAAGCCGAACCCAACGACTCGGCGGATCGGGCCGTCGCGATCTCGCCGGCCGTCATCGCCAACGGACGAATCCAACGGCCCGGTGATGCCGACTTCTGGGCCATCGACGCCGTACAGAATGAACCGGTTACGATCGACCTGCGCGCGAACCGACTCGGCTCGCCGCTCGACTCGGTCCTGTCGATCATCGCCGCGGCCGGGACCGACGTCACCGCCAACGACGACCTGTCGCCGACCGAAAGTGATTCGCGTCTGCGGTTCGTTCCGCCAGGGACCGGCCGCTATTACCTCCGCATCACCGACCGCTCGTCGCACCGCGGCGGCCCGGAGTTCGCCTACCGTCTGCAAGTGACGAGCGGCGGCGGACCTGACTTTGCGATCACGCTGCCGAGCGACGCCCTGTCGGTCGACCGCGGCGGCTCGGCTAAGATGCGACTCAATCTGACGCGGCTCAACAACTTCGTCGACGAAATTCAGATCGTCGTCGACGGTCTGCCGCCGGGCGTCGTCCTGACGGGGGACAAAGTCGGCAAGAACCGCAACGACGCGAACCTCACGTTCACGGCCGAGGCCGGCCTGCCGATCAAACTGCACACCTGCACGCTGCGCGGCGCCGCCAAGATCGACGGTCGCGAAGTTTCGCGCGTCGCCGTCCTGCCGACTTCGCGCGGCGAACCGTCGCTCGACAAGTTGCAGTTGGCCGTCGCGATGCCGACGCCGTTCAAAGTTGCGGGCGTCTTCTCCCTGCCGTACGGCTATCGCGGCACGACCTACGTCCGTCGCTTCGGTCTCGAACGAACTGATTACGACGGTCCGATCACCGTGCAGTTGGCCGAGAAGCAGATGCGGCATCTCCAAGGGGTCACCGGTCCGAAGGTCGTCGTTCCCGCCGGCGGCACGGAGTTCGACTACGGCGTTGCGTTACCGCCGTGGATGGAGATGAGCCGCACCAGTCGCTCCGTCGTCACCGCTTCGGCGCAGGTCGACGACGGCACCGGCAAGAAACATTGGGTCTCGTTCACCTCGGTCGCGCCGAGCGAACAGATCGCCCTCATTATCAGCCCGGGCCCGCTCTCGGCCGACATTGAACCGGCGACGATCACGCCGACGGTCGAAACGCCCAGCGATGTGCAAGTGAAGATCGACCGCGATGCCGCCGTTACCGGCCCGGTACAGGTCGAACTGCTCATGCCGCCGCATCTTCGCGGCGTCTCGGCCGAACCGTTCGTCATTCCTGCCGGTGAAAACGCAGGCGTGCTCCGCGTTCGCTTCACCGCCGATGCCGGGCCGTTCAACATGCCGCTGACGATCCGCGCCGCCCATGGCGCGGGCGATCAACGTATCATCGCCGAAGCGACGCTCGAAGTCGTCGCCCCCGGCCGCTAACGGTCGCCGCCGGGAGGGTTGCGAGGAACTGCCGCGTTGCGCGGAACTGCGGAAGAACGGCGGGGTTTCATCGTCGCAGAGCGACGATCGCCGCCGACCTCACGACTTCTTCAGGAGCCGCCACCATGATTCGTTTTCCGCTGCTCGGCCTCGCGCTCGGATTGTCGATCTGCTCGCTGTTCCAACCCGCCCTCGGCCAAGTCGCGCCGGCGGGCACGATCAAGCCAGCACCGTCGACCGCCGCAGATGCACCTGCGGCTCCGATCGATTGGGATCGGGCGCGACGGTTATTCCAGCTCTCGAAATCCGGCGGCAAATTGTCGCCCGAAGATGCTGCGTATCTCCAACGGGCCATGGAGGCGCGGCGTCAGGGAGGAGGCGGCCAACCGCCGCGCGGCGACTCTCGGGCTTTGTTCGGTCGCGCTCACATCGACTTCAAACCGCTTGATGAGATGTCGGCCGAGGATCGTTACTCGGGCGAAGAGGGCGGGCTCTACGGCGAAGGCCGAAACGCGCCGACGGACGAACATCGCCGCGCCGCCGAATCGGCGCTCGCGCAAGTTCGGCCGCTCGACGCCGCAGGGAAGCCCGCCGAGGACGGAACGATCGGGTTCATTTCGATCAGCATGTCGAACGCCACGCAGGAGTTCTCGACGTTCAAGCGGATCGCCGATGAAGACCCCGCCAAGTCGCCGCGCGTGACGATCGTCGATTGCGCACAAGGAGGCCAGGCGATGGCCGAATGGGTTTCGCCCAACGGGAATCCGTGGCGCGAAACGGCCCGACGATTGGATGCCGCCGGCATTACGCCTGCGCAAGTACAGGTCGTCTGGGTTAAGTTGGCGAACAAATCGCCGCAAGGAACGCTCGAACAACACGGCGGCAAGTTGGCGAGCGATACGATCGCCGTGTTGCATAACGTGCGCGAGAAATTCCCGCAGGTGCGGATCGCCTATCTGGGGAGCCGCATTTACGGCGGCCACGCCTCGGGCGGTTTGAATCCCGAACCGTTCGCATACGAAGGGGCCTTCGTCGTGCGACGTTTGATTCGCGATCAGATCGCCGGCAAGGCGGAGTTGAATTACGATGCCGCCCGCGGGGCAGTGCAATCGCCGCTACTGCTGTGGGGGCCGTACCTCTGGGCCGACGGCGATCGTCCCCGCAAAAGCGACGGACTCGCGTGGCTCGCCGAAGATTTTTCCGGCGACGGCGTTCACCCTTCGACGAGCGGCCGCGAAAAGGTCGCCCGGCTGATGCTGAAGTTTCTCACGACTGATCCCTTGGCCAAGCCGTGGTTCGCAGCGAAGCCTTAGCTAAGGCTGCTTCGAAACTTAGCCGAACAGTTCCGTCACCGGCTCGCCGCCGTCGACGATCTTGATCGGGCGGCCGATCGAGCTCATGTTCTCTTTCTTGGCGTTGATCCCCAGCGATTGGTAGATCGTGCGGAAGAGATCGAGCTCCGAGACGGGCCGATCTTTGACGGCGTCGCCTCCCGCCTCGGTCGAGCCGAGCACCTGGCCGCCGCGGATTCCGCCGCCGGCCAGCGCGGCGCTGAACGCGCGGGGAAAATGGTCGCGGCCGCCGCGCGGATTGATCCGCGGCGTCCGCCCGAACTCGCCCATCCAAACGACGAGCGTCGAGTCCAACAGGCCGCGCGAGCCGAGGTCCTTGAGCAACGCGGCGAACGGCTGATCCATTTGTTTGCAGAGCGCGCCGACGCGCACGAAGTTATTGTCGTGCGTGTCCCAACCGTTCAACTCGACTTCGACGAACGAGACGCCTCGCTCCACCAACCGTCGAGCGGCAAGGCACGCGGCACCGAACGATGAAGTGCCGTACGACTCGCGCACTTCGGTCGATTCTTGCTGCGTGTCGAACGCTTGCATGTGCGGGCTCATAATCATCTGCGACGCTTGCTCGTAGAGTCGGCGATGTTCGTCGACGTCGCTCATGCCCGAGGCGGATTGCAAACGGGCCGCGAGTTGCAAACGATCGCGGAAGCGAGTCGGCTCGGTCGTCGGCGTCGTGTTTTCCGGAGAACGTCCGGCGACGTTGACGATGAACGGATCAAACGTCGTGCCGAGCAATCCGCCGCCGGCGATCGCCTGATTCCGCCCGCCGCCGAAACGGACGTACGGGGGCAACTCGCAGTTGGGCTGCTTGATTTCACTCGCGACGACTGAGCCGAGCGACGGATAGCGAACGCCGCCGCCGGGGAGATACGACGTGTGCATCAGGTAGGTGGCGCGTTGATGCTCCCCTTCGCGTCCCGTCAGCGAGCGGACGACGGCCAACCGATCGGCGACGGTCGCCAAGTGCGGCAGATTATCGGCAAGCTGAATGCCCGCGACGTTCGTGTCGATCGCTTTCGTTTCGCCGCCGTTGGCGTGTCCCGGTTTGGGATCAAACGTCTCCAGTTGGCTCGGGCCTCCTTGCATCCAGAGGACGATGCAGGCTTTGCCGCGCTGTTGCAGCTCCGCCGCATGGAGGCCGAGCACATCGCGATAGCCGCCGCTCGTCGGCAGTTGCCATCCCGCGGCCGCGCCGGCAACCGGCAGCAGCGTACGGAGAAAATCGCGGCGACCGACGCCCCCGCGGCGATGTGCGGTCAAGCGAACCGAATGCGAGAGTTGCGAGTCCATGTTCGTCCTCGGTCGGATTTGGAAAAGGTTCACCGTCGCAACGGGGCAGGGCCCGCACGACGACGGCGGTTAGCGGCGATACAGAAATTCTTTCGAGTTCAACAGCGACCAGAGCAGGTCTTCGCAACCCGCTGCTCGATCGGGCGTCGATTTCAGATGCTCCAAGCAGGCCGCATACTCGGCCTCGTTCGGCTCTCGGGCGAGACAGAGCAAGTACAACTCCAGCACGATCGATTCGTCGTCTTTGCCGGCTTGAATCAACTTTGAGAGGTCGGTCGACGGCGTGCGGGCCGAGACGACGCGATTGATCAGTTGCGAGTTCATCAACGTCAATGCCTGTGGAATCGTCGTCGTGAGATCTTCGCGGCGCGCGCTCGGGTCGTAACCGAACAGCAGATTGAATTGGCCGCGCGCTCCGTTGTTAAAACGTTGCAGCGGATTCGGCGTCTGCGGCATGCCGGCGTCGGGATCGTAGCCCATCAGCGAGGCGAACACGTCGTACAGCTGATCGGCCCGCAGTCGTTGGGCGACGTTGGCGGTGAAGGGGGGCTGGTCGGGCGCACGTCGCGATCGGCTTTCGCGTCCGTAGGCTGCGGTCCGCAAGATCGTGCGAAAGAGTCGCTTCACGTCGTAACCGGAGGCGGCAAACTGTGCGGCTAGGTAATCGAGCGTTTGCGGGGCCGACGGCGTGCGATCGGGACCGAGATCGTCGATCGGTTCATAGAACCCTTCGCCGACGAGTTCGGACCAAACACGATTGACGAACGCCTTGGCAAACCATGGATTGTCGACGGCGGTCAGCCACTCGGCCAGCGAACTGCGACGATCGGCATCGGTCGAACCGCTCGACAGTTGCTTGCCGTTCGCAAAAAAGACCGGCGTCATCTGCTTTCCCGGCGACGACGGGTCTTTGAGGTCGGGCATGAAGTGCTCTTGCGAGCCGGTGCCGAACGTCCCCATGCCGCGGCGGACCAGAGGAGCGGAATCGTTCCCCTCCAACGTGATGCTCGGCATCTGCGCGGCAAAGCCTGCGCGACGGAGCCCGACGCGCGGGAAAAAAGCGGCCAACTCGTGGAATTGTTCCCGCTTCCAGCGATCGGTCGGATGATCGTGGCACTGCGCACACTGAATCTGTATGCCGAGGAAGATGCGCGAAACTTCCGAGGCGACGTCGTTCGGGTCGGCCCCCTGAGCCATGTAGAGCGAAGTCTGGCCGTTTTCGAAGACCGAGCCCGACGCGGTAACGAAAGCCGCGGCAATTTCGTCCCAACCGACGTTCCGGTTGAACTGCTCGGTGAGATACTTTTCGGCCGCGGCGGCCGAAGCCAAGGCCTGCTCGGCCGTGCGACGATACATGATCACATCGCGCCAGTAGCGAGCCCAATTCCGACCGTAACGAGGGTCGTCGATCAGACGATCGACGAGAGCGGCTCGCTTGTCGGTCGAGGGATCGAGCGCGAAGGCGCTGATCTCGGCCGGCGACGGGTGTTCGCCGACGAGATCGAGGTAGATGCGACGGAGGAAGATTTCGTCGTTGCTGCGCGGGGCGAGTTGCGTCGCCGGATTGACGCGGAAGACCTCTTCGTTGAGCAGACGGTCGACCTCGGCCGCCGCCTGTCGAGGGGGTACCGGCTCCGCCGCCGTCGCGAGGTTGCCGCCCAAACGCACACCCAGAACGAGGCCCATGAGGGCAACCGAAGTCCCTAGGGCCCGACGACGAACCGTGCTCTTCATGACCGACTCCTGCTGGAAGTGGCGGAAGCTTGCGTGCTTGGGAAGCGTAGATCAAGAGGTGTTGTGGGCGACGAGGCTCGGCCGGCGATCCGCTTCGTTTCCACTTTCGATATAACCCGGCGACGGCCGGAAAGTTTCGCCGGCTTAATCGGCCCCGCGATTTGGCTCGTTCCGCGGCAGCGACTATCCTTACGACTATGCTAAACCAACCTCGCTACACCCGCCGTCGTTCGCTCCAAATCGCCGCCGCAGCCACCGCAGGCTTAGCCTGTTCGCCCGGTGCGATCTTTGCGGAAAAGCCGCCTCGCCGACCGCGCGTCGCGGCGCTCTTCACCGAGCTGCGCTTTCGCTCGCATGCGTTCAATATCTTGGAGAACTTCTTCGAGCCGTACTACTTCCGCGGCGAGTTGGTCGATCCGGGCTGCGACGTCGTGTCGTTCTATGCCGATCAGTTCCCCAAAGATGATCTGGCCCGCGACGTCTCCAAGCAGTGGAAAGTACCGCTCTATCCGACGATCGACGCAGCGATGTGTTGCGGCGGTCGGGACCTTGCGGTCGATGCCGTGTTGCTGATCGGCGAGCATTGCGACTATCCGTTCAACGAGTTGGGGCAACATCTCTATCCACGTAAGCAATTCTTCGACCAAGCGACGGCCGTCATGCAACGCGCCGGTCGCTACGTCCCGCTGTTCAACGACAAGCATCTGTCGTATCGCTGGGATTGGGCGAAGGAGATGTACGACACGGCCCGGAAGAACGGCATGCCGCTGTTGGCGGGGAGCTCGGTTCCGCTAGCGGAACGGCAGCCGATGCTCGAACTGCCGGCCGGCGCGGAGATCGAGACGGCGCTGACCGTTCATGGCGGCGGCATGGAGTCGTACGACTTTCATGGGCTGGAAGTGTTGCAGTCGCAAGTCGAAGCGCGACGCGGCGGCGAAACCGGCGTGAGCCGCGTGGAGTTGCTCGTCGGCGAAGCGGCGGAAAAGGCGGCGAGCGAAGGCCGCTGGTCGCGGGCGCTGCTCGATGCCGCCTTGGCGGCGGAAACGAAGGCGAAGTTCGCGCGACAGACGTGGAACTCGGCGGCGGCTCAAAAGGAACTGGACCGCGTCGGGCCGAACGAATTGAAACACGTCTTGCTCGTGACCTATCGTGACGGCTTGGAAGGCGTGGTGGCCGCCGTCGGCGGGAGTTCGAGCCGCTGGAATTTCGCTTGCAAGCTCAAGGGAGAAACGGAACCGCGCGCGACGGCTTACTTCAACGGCCCGTGGGGAAATCGCTGCCTGTTCAAAGCGCTTTCGCACGCGATTCAACACTTGTTCATCCACGGAAAAGAGCCATATCCCGCGGAGCGAACGTTACTCACGACCGGCCTGGTCGACGCGGCCATGCACTCGCATCACACGAAGAAACCGATCGACACGCCGCATCTCGACGTGAAGTACCAGCCTGTCGATTGGCAAGCGCTGCGCGAGAACGGCGCGAGCTGGCGTCACATCACCGCCGACGTCCCGCAACCGACGGACTTCATTCCCGGCGACGCACGGCTCAAGGCCGCTCGCTAGAATCACCGCTTGCCGGGTGAACGCGCAGCGACTACTTCGCCGCGTCGGTCGCGAAGCAGTACAAACGACTTTGCGTGCGGAGATAGATTCGGCCGTCGACGAGGGCCGGCGTGGCGTACGTCGGTTCGTCGAATTCGGCTTCCGCCAGCACGGACCAGTTTCCTTCGGCGCTCAGCACGGTCAGCTTTCCTTCGTCGTTGAGGAAGTACAGCTTGCCGTCGCCGGCGACGGGGGACGCGAAGTAATCGTTCGAGGCCGGCAGTCGGCCTTGCTTGATCGGTTTGCCGGTCGTCGTGTCGAGACTGCTGACGATGCCGCCGTCCTTCACGGTGAACAACGTCCCGCCATAGTAGACCGGCGAGGCGCAAAACGGCACGAGCTTCTCGTGCTCCCACGCGATGTGCGACGACGTGGCTTCGCCGACGGCACCCGGCTTGATCGCGATCACGTTGTTGCGACTCTTGTCGAACAGCATCCGGAAGAACTCGTACTCTTCGCGCGTGAGCGTGCCCGACTTGTCGCGATCGGCCTGCGTAAAGCGTTGTTTGACCGGACCTTTTTCGAGTTCGTCCTCGATTAGCAGCCCATCGCCGTTCTTATCGAATGCGACCAGCGCTTTCTCGAACGGATCGAAGCGAATGAGTTCGCCGGCATCGCCGCCGGCCGACCAAGATGCGACATACAGCTGATTGTCGTCGCCGACGACCGGGCTAGCGCAGACCGTGCGTGCGATGCCGCGGACGGTCCACAACTCTTTGCCCGTCGCGGCGTCGTAACCGACGACCCGCAGCGTGGCGGCGACGACGATTTGCTTCTTGCCGTCGACTTCCCAGACGGCGGGCGTGCAGTAATTGCGAGGAAACTCGCTCCGATCCGTGCGCCACGCAATCTTGCCGGTCCGCTTGTCGACGGCCATCAGAAACGAATCGGTATCGTGGTCTTGGCAGAGGATGACGTGATCGTCGACGAGAATCGGCGAAATGCCCGCCCCGAAGCCGTTGTTGAACGGGCCCATCGGCAACTGCCACAGCAGCTTGCCGGTCACGTCGTAACAGAACAGGCCGCAGGAACCGAAGAAGCTAACGACGTGCTCGCCGTCGGTGCAGGGGGTCGATTGCGCGTGGCTGCCGACCGAATGAATCTCTTCGAGCTTGGCGTGCGGGGCTTCGCGTTCCCACAAGGTCTTGCCGGTACGACGATCGAGCGCGATCGTCACCAGTTGCTTATCATCGCGAACGCCCGTCAGATAGACGGCGTCACCGAAGACGACCGGCGACGAATGCCCCGGCGGCAGTTCGATCTTCCAGGCTACGTTCCGATCGGGGCCGATTTCCGTCGGCAAGGCTCGTTCCGATGCGGTCCGCCCGCCGTGCGCGCCGCGAAACTGCGGCCAGTTCTCGGCCGCCGAGAGCGACCAGGCGAACCCAAACCCAACCATCGCCGCCGCCGACAGAATCAGACGCGTCATGGAATCATCCTCGACCGGGGAACCGAACGAATCGCTCCCACGATAAAACGGGGCGGCGCGACGGTCAACCAAACGCTCGCATCGCCGCGGCCGAACTCCGCTATTTCGGCGGCAGCGTCGAGACAAACTCCACGGCCCGTTCGAGCCACGCTTGCAGTTGGCGGTCGCTCTCCAGACCGTCGGGATCGACCATGATCCACCCTTTCATCGGCCGCCCGGTGACGTCGAACTCGCGAACGTCGGGCTGCTTCAGAGCCGCTGCGGCTTGCTCCGGACCGAGGCGGACGATCAGAGAGTTCTGCCAGATGCCGACGAGCATGTTGCCGTGCAACAGGAAGCCGACGCCGCCGAACATCCGCTTCTCGGTGATGCCACGGAGAGTTTGCGTCTGAGCGCGAACGCGATCGGCGAGGGAACGACTGTAAACCATCGGCAGCTTCGCGAAGCGTCAGTTCAGTTGTTCAGAAATCGCGTTCCAGAGATCGAGCCTGGCTTGCAACGACGACACGGCCGCCTCGCGGGCGGCGTTCCACTTGGCGGGATCGTCACCGCAGAGATCGGCGACCAAGCGGGTCGCCATCGGCCCATGCTCGCCGCCGTCGAGATCGATGTGCCGCTTCAAGTAGAATTGAAACTCCGTCAGTCCGCCGCCGGTCTGGCGATCGAGTTGATCGACGATCTTTTGAAACACGCTCGGCAAGAGATCCTCGCGGCCGAACGTAAAGGCCGACGCAATCCGACAAAGATCGCCGGTCGCGATGATCTGAAACGTGTGCTGCACGAATCGCGCGACCGCTTCGTTCACCTCGCTCGCCCGTAGAGCCGCTTCTAACGACAGACCGTCGCGTAAGCCGGCCGTCAGCCGATCGATCCGGGCCGTGTCGGCCCCGAAGCCGATCATCGAACGACGATAGAGTTCGAAATGGCTGGCATGCCCGCCCCGTCCGTCTTCGTCCGACGCTTCGCCTAGGACGATCTCGTTGATCAAACGACTTGCGGCCGGATGCGCGCTCGGGACCCACGGGACCGTCGTGCAGCAAAGTCGCTGCTGCAACGCCTTGAGCAGCGACATGAAGTCCCAGACCGCGAACACATGCTGCTCCATGAACGTCCGCAGCGCCGCGGCGTCATCCATTCGAACATAGAGAGAATGCTGCAGCAGCGATTGTCGCAACGGCGTGACGGCGTCGCGGATTTGGTCAAGATTCACGGAAGAACGGCCCCCAGAACGGATCGATTCGCTGATTTCATTGTCGTTATGAAGGCAAGTGCCACGCCGTTCACAACGCAGCGTGCCTCCCCCCGGTTAACTAGAGATCACCGCCGAGGCGAGGCAACGAGAAAAAACCGATCCTCATCCCGATCGGTCTACGCGAAGTTTACGCGAGCGGAGTATGATGGGGGAGTCCGAACCGATGCAAAGTCATCGCCCCGCCTCGACGAATGCGTCACTCGCGCGAGCCCCACCTGCAATACTTCGACTGCATGGCCCCAGACAAGACTGCGCCATGATTGATTTCTTCGAGTTCAGCAACGAAATGCTCTGTCTGGCTAACCACCAGGGCTATTTCACCCGAGTCAATTCGGCGTGGACGAAGACGCTTGGTTGGCGGGCCGAAGAACTCACGACTCGTCCGTATCTTGATTTCGTTCATCCCGACGACCTCGCGGCGACGATTCGCGAAGCGCAGCTGCTGAGCTGCGGTCACGAAACCGTCTCGTTTGAAAATCGTTATCGCTGCCTCGACGGTTCGTATCGTTGGCTCTCGTGGCGCGTCGCCCCCGATAAGGAGTCGGGCTGCCTCGTCTGCACGGCCCGCGACGTTACGGAGTTGCGTCAACAAACCGACGCCTTGCGCGAGGCCGAGCGACGCTTTCGGACGCTCGCCACGCAAGCGCCAGTCGGGATCGCCCAGGCCGATGCCGCAGGCAACGTCTTCTTCGTCAACGATCGCTGGTGCTCAATGTCGGGCGTAACGCCCGCCGAAACGCTCGGCCTGAAATGGCAAGAGCACATCCACCCGGACGACATCGGCGGTTTGCTCCGCGAATGGCAGTCGTGCGTGCAAGCCGGTCGCGACATGCCGCCCTATGAATTCCGCTTTCTGCATCGCAACGGCGACGTCCGCTGGGGCTCGACGACGGTCGGACTGCTGAAGAACCGAGCCGGCGGCGTCGAAGGACAGATTGCCGCGGTCGAGGACATCACCGTTCGCAAGAACACCGAGCTTGCGCTGCGCGAAGCCGAAGATCGCTTTCGCGCGTTCATGGACAACACGCCGACGATCGCCTGGGCCAAAGACGAACACGGCGTAATTGTGTTCAACAACAAAACGGCCGAGGAACTTTTCCATCTGCAGCCGGGCGAATGGCGGGGCAAGACCGATTACGACTATTGGTCGCCCGCAGTCGCCGCTCGGCTCCAGGCGAACGATCAGATCGTGCTCACGACGGGGAAGCCGTACAAGACCGTTGCCGAAACAGCCGGGCCCGATCGCGAAACGAACCACTGGATGACGATTCTGTTTCCATTCCAAGATGCGACGGGGCGTCGGTTAGTCGGCGGCATCGCCATCGACATCACGGAGATGAAGCGCAACGAAGCAGAGATTCAGGCGAAGCAAAACTTGCTGCGGAATTTGATCGGTTTGCAAGAAAACGAACGGCAACGGCTCTGTCACGAGTTTCATGACGGCCTGATCCAGTATGCCGTCGGCGCGCTGATGTTGATCGAAAGCTACCGCCGCAATCATCCCGAAGCCGCCGACAACGGCATCACCGCCGCGATCGACAGCTTGCGGAAGGGAATCGAGGACGGACGCCGCACCATTCGCGGCATTCGGCCGGCCGTGCTCGACGACTCCGACCTCAAAGCGGCCATTCAGGACCTGACCGAACAGTTCACCACGACGACGATGACGGTCGATTGTTTCGTCGATGCCGAGATCGGTCGGCTGCCCGAGACGGTGCAAACGACCGCTTACCGCGTCGTCCAAGAGGCACTCAACAACGCGCGCAAGCACAGCGGCACCGACCGCGTTCGCATCTCATTGCACAAACGTCGAGGCCGGCTCGAAATCGAAGTTCGCGACTACGGCTGCGGCTACGACGTCCGCGCCGCCCGCAAGAACGGCTTCGGCCTGCAAGGCATGAACGAGCGCGTCCGACTCCTCGGCGGCGAATTGCTCATCCACAGCGAACCCGGCCACGGCACGACCATCTCCGTCAGCCTGCCAATTCTGTCGGAAGGCCCTCAGAACGCTTGATCGATACCGCTAAACGTGTCAAACACGGTCGTCGAACTCTTGGATCATTGGGGTCCATTTCAACAGTCCGGTGAAGCGGAGTCGGGCTCTGCGGGGACGCAACCTGACGAGGAATAGCCGAATCAAAGGTGCGCCGAAGCGCACTCACCCCTGAGCCACCGCTGGGGGCTGTTTTTCCTGCGAGCGCTGCGGACACCGGAGCCATGCCTCCCTAAAATCCCGGCGGCGCAGCCGCCGGCGAACGCTTACGACTGCGGAAGGTCGGCGAAGCGAAGCGCCGAATAGTTAAAAAAAACATTCTAGCCCGACCGCCCTTGCGGGCGGCCGGGCGGATGCTTCTTCGTGGGCGCAGTGATCTTGATCCCCGCCGACTCGTCCAGAATCGGCGAAGCGCCATAACTGAGGCTCGCGACATCTTGCGATTCGAACCGTTCATCGAAGCACCGCTGTCCGAGGGATTTCCAAAGCCGGCCCCGGTGGGCGAACTTCACGTCCAGAATTATCCGAAGTATCGCGTTGCGAGAGCGGATTTGACGCTCATTGAAGGTCGCGTTTTCTGGACGCTCTTCAATCACATTAAGCAGCGAGAGATAGCGATGACCGCAGCATCGATGGAGATGGTCTACGCCCCGGGGCAAAGACGACGCGATCAACAAATCCTCGATATCCTTCCTTTATCGCAGCACGAACCAGGGACAACTCGAAGTCGACGGCAAAGTCGCGGTGGTCGACGTTCCGGCTCCACAAGCGGTCGTCATCGGTTTCCGGGATGATGCTACGAAAGAGTGCGTAAACGATGCAAAACGTCGCTTAGACGATTCGTTGCTAGCTCATCGCAACGAGTACGAGCCGGCCGGAGCGATGAGAGTCATGGGCTTCAACAGTCCGTTCGTCGCCGACCAGAAGAAATTGACCGAGGTACCAACACCGTTCCGCAGCGAATAGCGTGATATCGTAAACATCCGCTAGCGCTTCGTTCGCTCACGCGGCTAACTTCCTACGAACAATCGATTGCGAGCTGCCTCGGAGAAGGCGACGACCGCCGGATGCTGCAAACGACGCTCCACCGAGATGGCATAGAACGCTTCCCGTACCTCGGGAAGTTCGCCGAGCACGACGACCTCCTCGTGCTCACAGATGGGTGGGGAGACGACGCTCGGTACCGCGAAGATTCCGCGACCGTGCTGTCTCAAGAATTGCAGCAACACGACGTCTTCGACCTCGCCGACCATGTCCGGTTCGATTTTGTTGGCTCGAAACCATTGATCGAGGGATTGTCGTAAGGCGGTGTTGCGAGTTTGCAGCAGCATCGGCGCTCCGTGGAGCAACTTGGGGAATCCTCTACGAAGTCACTTGGCGAACGACTTTGCGCCGAAAACGGCGACGCCGCAGTCGCCCGGTTGATGGCTATCTCCGAGCATCGACGATGCGTTGGAGATGGCGATTGAGCGGCAGTTGCCCGGCGACGGTCTGATCGCTTTTTCTGATCGCGGCGAGCAGTACGCCGGCGAGCACTACCGAGAGCTGCTCGGGCGACGCGGCATCACCTCCAGCGTGAGCCGCCGAGGCAGATGCTGGGACGACGCGCCGAGGAAATCCTTTTTCGCCACCTTCAAGAAGGAGCTGGTCGACTTAGAAAACTACGAAACCAGAACCGCCGCTCAGCAGAGCATCTTTTAATACGTGGAAGTAGTTTGAAACCAAGTTCGGAGACACTCGGCCCTGGTCTACTTGTCACCCGTCAACTTCGAGTCGGCGGCCTAATCCCAAAACGAGCGCCCTCTTTTCATGGGCAAGTCCAGCTCGTCTGCATCTAAATCGCTGCGGCGTCCGCATATTCTTCCGTCGCAGTCCGGACTGACAGTCGCTGTAAGCGCTCGATCATCCGACTCGCTTGCGTTACGGAGAGCTCGGCTAAGTCGACGACGCCTTGTTCCGCCGCTAGTTCCGCCGGATCCAGCTCCCGCTGCATCGTCAAGGCGGCCAGGGCTTGCAGCTGTCGGCTCGTCGCCCGGCGCAGATTTCGCCGCTCTCGCTCCGGAGCAGTGCGGGCTGCGGCGTCGGTCGCCGTGGACAATCGCAGCTGAGCTTCCACGGCAACCGTCGCCTCGGCGAAGAGGTCTCGCAGCCGCAGCTGGAGTCCGTCGGAGCGCGCCAGCAATTCGGTATCCGCTTCCACTTCGAGATCAACGGCGGCGCCGCAGGAGCCGTAGTTGGGGAGCCCGGTTTTTTTCATGACATGGACGCAGAGTTTTAACATCAAGAATCACTCCCAAAATAAGAAAGAAAAGTTCCGCCATGATCGTCGCATCGACATCGCACAATCGCCGCCCTGCCGAACGCCGCACACGAAGTCCCGTGCGCCGACCTCGCCGAGAGGCCGACCTGGGGAAGCTCCGGCGCGACGGTGCTCGGCTCGGAGGCGGCCGGTCCGCCTCCGAGCCGAGCCAACCTCACTCTCGCACCGCCGCCGAGAACTAAGCGGCTGCGTTGAGATACTGCTCCCACGGAATCGCGGCCCGGTCGTCCCAATCGAAGACGAGCGGCCCCTCTTCGAGCACCTCGTCGTTCCCCTCCGGTTCATCCCAGTCGGTAGGTGACCGATCCTCCAGTTGAAACCCGAGTTGGCGGACGGTAGCAAGCGATTCACCGGTGGCGCGAGACACGGCGCGTTCCAGATCGGCTTGGGTCATAGTCTGAACCTTTCAAAAAATAGACACGATTCAACGACAAAGCCCGCGGAACGATTCCGCGGGCTGAACGACCGACACAAAATTGCAATCCGCGGCTATTCGGCAGTCGGCCGAGCGAGCCAATGCCGACGGAGCCAGGCGACTTCCGCCGCCAGCGCCGCACTGCGGCGGTCGAACGGTCCTAATACCGGACCGCCGACCGGCGCGAGATCCGCCGACCATTGCCCCTCCCCATCCGGCTCGACGTGCGAACCGCGGCGAATTTCGAGGCGCCCCAGAGCTCTCAGATCGAGCGCGTCGCCGTAGACGCAGCGGATGCGCCCGGCGGGCGTGACGAGGAGTTCCATCACGAGACCTCCGCCGCCGGTTGCGGACGCCGCAGAATATTCCGTCGCGGCCGCTCGATGAGGAACTGATCGAGCGACTGCCGCAGTTCTCCCAATTCGACTCCGACCGTATCACGCAGCAGTCGATTCTCGCGGAGCGATTGCGGCTCGAAACCTTGCACGATCTGGCGCGCCTGCTCAACGAGTTCGTCGAGCTGTTGGTTGGAGCGCACGT
>CAMCTH010000027.1 GCA_945877965.1 Planctomicrobium piriforme
GTCGATCCCCTGCCCCGTGCCGTCGCCGCTGAAGGCGTAGCGGTAATCGCCGCCAGTCCATGCCGGGACGCCGACGCGATCGGGGCCCGGCTTGTACGGTGTGAAGTCGAACACGCTCACGCGACAGCCGATCTCCAAGTTCGGCGCGACGGCGCGAATGCCCGCCACGATCTCGCGCAGGAACCGCGTGCGATTTTCGAACGAGCCGCCGAACGGACCGGGACGATCGACGGCCGACAACATTTCGTGCCCGAAGTAGCCGTGACAATGCTTCACGTCGACGAACGCATAGCCGGCGCGCTCGGCCCGTTGGGCGGCCACGATGTAGTCGTCGATCAACCGCTTCAGCTCGTCGTCGCTCAGTAGCGCCGCATCGTCGGCCCCGACGCGGGCATCGAGCACCGGATGACGATACGCAATCCGCGGCTCGGCGACTTTCGAACTGTTCGGTCGCGAGAAGCGGCCCGAATAAGTCAGCTGCAAGCCGACGAGCAGGTCGGCATCGGCATTGGGCCCGAACGCTTCGCGATGCGCCGCGACGAGTAACTCGCGCAACTCGGCGACGCCGGCCGTCTGCTTCTCCTCGGCCAGCATCAACTGGTTCGGATTCGCGCGTCCTTCGGGCCGGACGGAGACCGCCTCGCCGCCGAAGATGAGTTTCGCGCCGCTTAATCCAAAATTCTTCCAACGGCGTCGGGTGTAGTCGGAAGGAAAGCCATCGGTCGTACCGTCCCAACCTTCCCTCGGCAGGATGCAAAACCGATTGCCGATCATGCCGCGAGCGCGAGGCAGCGGTTGCGCAAGCGGCGCATCGGAGCCGGTTAGCAACTCGTCGTCGAACGGCAGATCGATTCCACCGGCTGCGAGATGTTGCCGGAAAGCGTCGGCCGTTTTGAGCGTGGCAATCGCGGGATACGACGTCATGACTGCACTTGCTCCGCCAGGATGTTGAGGCCGCGGGCCAGCTCACGCAGAATCTCGCGATCGCTCTCGGGCCGCGTCGGGCTGCGGGGATGCGTGGCATCGCAATCCAACCAGCCGCGAAGTTTCAGGAACATCGCCGCCTCGTGCTTGTACGCGGGCACCGGCGGACGGAACGCCAAGAAACCGAGATACTGCAGCGCGTCGTTCAATTCATAGAACGCCGGGTCGCCGCTCGCCCAACAGGCGTCGCGCTTCGCGAACAGATCAGGCGCAAACGTGCTGAGACCCAACAAATAATCGCTGCCGTACATCACCATGTCGATCGCCAGGTCGTTACCGGTGAAGACATGGAAGTCGGGCCGCACTTGGTCGCGCAACTGCAAACGTTGCCACTCCAACTCGCGTCGCAGCGACGAGTGCTTCGCGCCGATGCATTGCTTCACGCCGAGCAGGCCGCGATAGGCGTCGAGCGAGTAGATTTTGCCGAACGGAGCAAACATCGTTCCCAACTCGAAGCCGATGAAGCGATCGCATTGTTTGCCGATCGCGGCATAAGCGTCGATCAGCGCGTCGTCGCTTTGCGAGGTGAGGCCGTAGGATTGAAACAAGACCGGCGTCCCGCCATGCTTCACGATCGGTTCGATCTGGCGGAGGTAAGCGTCGCGATCGAACTTGGCGCCCGGCGCATCGCCGACGAACGCCCCGGCCACAAACGGCCCGCCGCCGGTCGCGGTCTGCGTGCGCTGCAAGACTTCGACCCTCAACGCATCGTCGATCAGGTTCACATAGCCGGTGTCCATGTTAACCGCCGGTGTCAGTCCCGCCGCGGCGGTCCGCCGGGCGTGGGCCGTAAAAGCCGGCCAATCGACCTCGCCCGACGATGTGAACGGCAAGAGAATCGCCGACATCCCGACGATCTTGCGACGTGGGCGGAGCAGAGCCACGGCATCGATCGGGGCGGCGGAAGCGGTCGCAGGGGTCATGCAAACCTCAGAAATGCCAAGGGGTTAACAGGCCGGCACGGCCGATATTGAACGGTCGCCAAACCGGAGCAGACGGGCAATATTCTGCCATAAGTTCGGCCGGTCGTCGCGGGCCTGCCAATCGCCACTTGACGAACTTCCCAACCTGCCATAACCTACTGAGTTCCGTCCGTCTGAAACGCCGGAACTCGTTACGCCACCTTAGCTTCAATTGGTAGAGCACCGCTTTCGTAAAGCGGGGGTCGCGGGTTCGAATCCCGCAGGTGGCTCTTGGGCTCGTTGCCAGGAGTCAGTGGCTAGTTGCCAGTAAGAAAATACTGGCAGCCGGCCGCATCTCGACTGGCAACCGGCAACCGGCCACTGGCAACTTTTCTTTGAGGTTCGTCGCATGTCGCAAGTCTTGGAGTCGGGCATCAAGAATTGGGCTCTGTCGAGTTCTCCGTTGGCTCCGATCGAAGTCGTTCACGCGATGCAGGCCGTGGCGGTCGATCCCGCTAACTTCCGCTCGCTGGGCGAAGCGGTCAGCGAACTCGAGAATCGCGAAGACCTGTCGCCGGCCGACAAGGTCCGCCTGGGCATCTGCTATTACCTGCTCGGCCGATTCCGCCTGGCGAACTCCACGCTCAGCACGGCCGACGGCGGTGCGCTGGCTCTGTATTACCTCGGCAAGGCGAAGTTCGCCCAAGGCGACAACCGCGCCGCCGACGAAGCCTATCAGCAATCACTGAAAGGGGGCTTCCCGGCCGACGACGTCGCTTTGGCTCGTGCCGAGGCCCTGCGAAACGGCTCGAACCCGAAGGCGGCCCTCGCGCTGCTCGACGGTCTCTCCGGCGCCGTGGAGCAAACGGCGGAATATCTCTATCAACGAGGCGCGACCGTCGCAGCCCTCGGCGGCAACCCGACCGAAGTCGTCGCCTTGCTTGAGCGAGCCGTTGAACTCGACCCGGGCCACAGCGGTGCGCTCTTCGGCTTGGCCATGGAAAACGATCGCCGCGGCAACGACGAAGAAGCTCTCGAGCTTTACCAACGTTCGGCTGCTCGCTTCCCGGCGCACGTCGGTGCGTTGCTGAACCTCGGCGTCATGTACGAAGACCGTCTGCAGTTCGAAAAAGCTCGCCAGTGTTACCAACGCATTCTCGATGCGTACCCGAACGAGCCCCGGGCGCGACTGTTCCTCAAGGACACGCAAGCCTCGAGCGACATGGTCTACGACGAGGACGCCCAGCGTCGTCGCGATCGCCTGAGCCAGCTGCTCGGCATTCCGGTCACCGATTTCGAATTGTCGGTCCGCAGCCGCAACTGCCTGCAAAAGATGGGCGTTATGACGCTCGGCGATCTGACTCGCACGACCGAACAAGAGCTGCTTGCCAGCAAGAACTTCGGCGAAACCAGCCTGAACGAAATCAAGGAAATGATGGCGTCGAAGGGTTTGGAACTCGGCCAACTGGCGCACGAAAAGGCCCGCGTCGAAACGACTTACGAGCCCGAAGCGCTCAGCCCCGACGAGCAAGCTCTGCTCGGCAAGCCGATCGCGGAACTCAACCTGTCGGTTCGGGCCCGCAAGTGCATGGTTCGCTTGAACATCACGACGGTCGGCGAATTGGTTCGCCGCACCGGCGACGAACTCCTGGAATGCAAGAACTTCGGCGTGACCAGCCTCAACGAAGTTCGTGAGAAGCTGACGCAGTACGGTATCAAGCTCCGCGGCGACTGATCGCCGAGCGACTCGGAGTTCAACGTAGATAAAACGACGCGGCGGGGTCGAACACCTCGCCGCGTTTTTTTGCGCCGGAAAGGAAATCAATCGATGAGCACCGACGATCTGAACGACGAAATCCTGCAATTGCTCGCCCAAGACCGCAAGATCGAAGCGATCAAACGTTATCGCGAAGTGACCGGCACCGGACTCGCCGAAGCAAAGTCCGTGGTCGAGGCGATCGAGCGCGGCGTGCGGATCGATGTGACGAACCTAGTGCCGCCGCTCCCCGCGACGCCCGAACAGTTAATGGCCGAGGTGCTGCAACTCGTCCGCGAGGGGCGGTACGTCTGGGCGATCAAGCGCTACCGCGAAGCGACCGGCACGCAACTCAAGGACGCGAAAGAGGCCGTCGATCGACTCTGCCGCGCCAACGGTCTCGAACCGCCCAAGAGCGGCTGCGGCTCGTTTCTGTTCGGCATGTTGGTCTTTATGTTCTGCGCCGGCGTGGCCTGCTACCTGTTCTTCGCCGCCAACTAAACGATCGTAGCGGTCGTAACGACCGTGACGCCGCCGCGTCTTTCCAAGCCGCGCACGCCAGTAAGCGGTCTCAGCTTTTACCCCGGAAGACGGACCGCTTACTGACCTGCGCGGCTCGGATCGGGGCGATAATCGCGGCGTTCTCGCTCCTTGCGCATGACCTATCCTTGCACGGCTCAACCCAAGGAATCCGCGTCATGCATTCGCGTCGAATTACCCAACATGCTTCGCTGCTAACGATCATCCTGCGGGCCTTCGATGCCGCAGCGATCTTGGCGGGCGCGTTTCTCGCCGCCGAATTGTGCGGCGGCTCGATCGGCCCCTCGGCTCGCGCGGCGGCGCTGTCAGCCGTGGCGTTGTACTGCCTGACGGCCGAGATCACCGGACTCTATCGAAGTTGGCACGGCGTCACCGTCGATCGCGAACTCCTCTGCGCCGTCGGCACTTGGTGCCTCGTCGTGCCGGTGCTGCTCGTCGTCGGCTTCAGTCTCGATTTGCTCGGTGCCGCCGATGCAGAACTGACCCGCAACGGCGCTTTAGCTTGGTTCATTGTCGCGCCACTCACCATCGTCACGGCCCGCGGGTTGTTTCGCCTGTATCAAAGTCGCCAACGTCGCCGCGGCAAAAACGTCCGCGGCCTGGCGATCGTCGGCTGCACGGAGATCGGCTTTCAGCTGGCCCGCAATATCGAGCGATCTCCGTGGAGCGGCCTGCGAACCGTCGGCTTCTTCGACGATCGGCCGGCCGAGCGACGCGACGCGCTGCCGAGCGACGTGGCGGCCTGCGTCGGCAATATCGACGACCTGATCGAACAAGCGCGCGACGGTCGGGTCCACATGATCTATCTGACGCTGCCGCTCCGGGCCGAGAACCGGATCAAGAGCGTGCTCCGCCGCCTGGCCGACACGACGGCGTCGGTCTATCTCGTCCCCGATTTCTACGTCTACGAGTTGCTCCACTCGCGGTGGATCAACGTCGGCGGTTTACCGGCGGTCAGCGTCTTCGAGAACCCGTTCTACGGCGTCGACGGCATGGTCAAGCGCCTGCTCGACGTCGTGCTCGGCAGCGCGATCCTCGTCGCCGCCGCCGTGCCGATGCTCTGCGTCGCCGCGGCCGTAAAGCTCTCGTCCCCCGGTCCGGTCTTCTTCCGCCAGAAGCGGTACGGTCTCGACGGCCGGCCGATCGACGTTTGGAAATTCCGCAGTATGCGAGTCTGCGAGAACGGCGCAAACGTGACGCAAGCAACGAAGGGAGACACGCGCGTGACGAAGGTCGGCGCGTTCATTCGCAAGACGTCTCTCGATGAACTACCGCAATTGTTCAACGTGCTCGAAGGGACGATGTCGCTCGTCGGACCCCGGCCGCATGCGAACGCCCACAACGAGCAGTATCGCAAGCAAATCCAAGGCTACATGCTGCGGCACAAGGTGAAGCCGGGCATCACGGGCCTCGCCCAAGTCAGCGGCTGGCGCGGCGAGACCGACACCCTCGACAAGATGCAAAAGCGGATCGAGTGCGATCACCAGTACATCCGCGACTGGTCGCCGTGGCTGGACGTAAAGATTCTGTTCCGCACGATCTTCACCGTGCTGTCGAAACAGAATGCGTACTGACGAACGAGTGGTCAGTGGCCAGTGGTCAGTTGCCGGCAGGAATGTGCCGAATCACATCTTTTGCCTTTACTGGCAACTGGTAACTGACGGCCGGCAACCTTTCCTACTCCATCGTCTGTTCGTACTTCTCCAGCAGATCGCGGAGCGTGAACTTCGCTTTGTCGAACGGCACGTCGAGTTGATTCAGCACGCGACGATACGCCTTGATCATGTCGTAGATGTCGTACGACGTTTGATCGTCGATCATCAGCGGATAGCGATCGAGAATCTTGCGCCACAACGCAAACCCCTCTTCGAACGTCTTTCGCGCAGCCCACGGCTTGTCGTCGGCTTCGTTGAGTCCGCGGTAGAACAATTCACGGGCCGCCAACGCTTCGTCGGTCGCTTCCATTTCGGAGCGAGCGAGCCAGTAGTCGTAGTTAAACGTTTGCCGCGAACGCGTCGTGGCATTCACGCGCTCGCGAAGCAAGGTCGTCTCGGCCGCCAGCCGTCGCGCTTCATCACGTTTTGCCGGCTCAATTCGTTCTGCCGCATCAACGTCGCGAACGATGAGCGCCGCTTCAACCTGAGCGGCCGCTCGTTGTTCGGGGGCGGTGCGCGAATCGGGCGACGCATCGAAGGCACGCAACGCCTCAGGGGTCATCGCCGCGCGGCGTTCGGCCCGAATCGTTTCGCGAACTCCGTCGACGAGCGGATTCAGCTTCGCTTCCGCCTCTTCGAGTCGTTGCTTCAACGAATCGAGATCGTTGTAGCGAATTGAAAAGCCGTAGTCGCTCGGGAGCTCGCGTTCGCCGAACTTCACCCAATCGGCGTGGGCCTGCTTCCAGGCTTGCTTCGCGACGTCGCCGAACGTCCCTTCTTGTTCTTTCGCTTGTCCGTACAGACTCTGCTGAATCGCCGGCTGCAGATTGAACATCTCGGTGCCGATCGAGCGCAGCACGGCGCCGCGGTTGTCGACCATCTCCTGGCCGAGCACGAGGAATCGCTTGCCGAAGAGCCAGTTATCGCGTTCTTCGATCCAGCGGGTCCACGGCTGGCGATGGAACTCATCGTCGCGCGCGAACAGCCGGCGAAAATCTTTCTTCTCGTCGGCCTGACCGATCTTGTGGCCGACCATCCAGCCCATCTCGTACGGCAGCTGCGGCTCGAGCTCGTTGAACTCCATCCCCTGATGCAGCAGTTTGAAACCGCGTGTTATCCAGAAGTACTTATCGCGGTAGTCGTCCCATTGCGACGAAATGTTGTAGGAAACGTTCCACGACTGATACGTCCACACCCGAACGTAGTACGGCTGCAAGTACGTCAACTGTCCGAGGACCGCCGAGAGGCTGATCCAATCTTCTTGCTTTTGATACTCGTCGGCCTTGTTCCACAAGATGCACGATGCCAGACCGTGCATGCCGAGCGAAACGTAACGGAGCGCACTCGACGTCGGATCGATCCTGCCGAGTTGCGCTTGGCCGAGCTTGTATTCCTCGCGGAGTTGCGCGAGCTTGCCGCCGGCGCTCCCCGCGTGCGAGTCGCTGCCGGTCGTCGCCGGGCGACTCACGTAGGCCAACGGCACCAACAGCGCCGCGATCAGCGCCAGATAAGTCACCTTCCGTTGAAAGCTCCGGTTCATTTCGCTACCTCGGTCAGCTTGAAGACGATGAACCCGACGAGAAACAGCGGCAGCACGAAGCCCAACGTTTGCGCCGTATGCATCCAGAGCAAACTACTGGAAATATCGAACCCTCCGGCGACGGAGTTCACGTCGTTTAGCGCCGAAAAATCCGGGATGAACGTGAACATGCCGTCGAGCAGCGAGTTGAGCACCTTATCGATCGATTGAATCAGCGAAGTCGTCGTTCCTTCTTCGAGTTCCAACGTAATGGCCCGCTGATCGGTAAGGCGGACCATCGACTCGAGGACGCCGCCGGTATGAGCTTTGCCTTCGAAAAGGTTGTCGCGCACGACGTTGACGATGAAGGGCCGCAAGAGTGCGCCGATAACGGCCGCCGCGGTCGCCAACATCGCCACGGGTCCGCTGAGGAACGTACTGAAGACGACGGCCAGCACGACCGTCAGCACCATCTGCAACCAGATGCCGAACAGTCCCTTCAGGAAATTCACATCGAACCGCCCTTCGCGGGCCAGCAGGTAAACATCGTCCGGCCCGACGCCGAAGAACTGCGAGCGCGGAATGCATTGCAATTCGATCTCGACGCGGCCGTTGACGGCGAGGTCGTCGAACAGATCGAGCGTCTTCCCCTTCGAGTCGGTCAGCTTCCGCGGAATGATTTGCTGCAACGTCACGTATTCGCGGGCCGCAAAGTTGCGCGGCGCCGACGAGAGCCCGGTGATCGGATTGCGGATGATCAGGCTGCCAATGATCGGCTTGTCCATTCCTTCCTTCGTCGTGCGGAAGAGACGAATGTTCATCTCCAGCGGCACGCCTTCGGGAAAGCGATTCGGATCGACGCCGTCGAACGTGAAGACAGCGGCCGACAACGTGCCGCCTGCAACGTAACCGCGCTTCGTCCAGTTGCCGACGTTGTAACCTTCTTTGCTCGCCGTGCCGTCGGCTTCCTTGAAACGCAAGAGGCCCTTGATCGGCACGCGAGCGTGAAACTGCCCCTGCGGCGGACCAACGTGATAGACCATCCGACCGTCACGCAACTCGCCGGTGACGACGTGCCAGTGGCTGCTGCCGAAGCGATCGTGGAAATCGACCGCGTCGTCCATTTCAATTCGATCCGAGTCGTTCGTCTCGGTAACGCCGTTGCCGTCGGCATCGACCGTCACTTTGTGGCGGTGACTATGCGCCGTCGAGGTGCTCCCTTGCTTGGAGCCCGGCTTAACATTGCGCGTCGCCGGCCCGGCGACGATCGGTCGGACGTCGGCTTCGGTCAATTCATGCCGATGATCGAGCGATCGCACGACGAACAGATAGCTGCAGAGCCCCATCGTCGCCAGCGGAATGGTGCAGACCGCCGTGAAGCCGAGAATCCGCCCGAGGATGATCTCCGACGGACGCACCGGCTTCGTCACGATCGTGTAGATCGTTTTGTTCTTCATGTCGTTGGGCAAACTGAACGCCGCCGTCAGCACCGCCAAGAGCAGCACCAAGTAATTGACGGCGTTCATTACGAAGCTGATGTACAACGACGACGGATCGTAGGTTTCGCTATCGAGAAACCAGAGCGCGAACGCCAGAATCACCAAGAAGATGATCAGCCCCGCAACGGCCTGCTTGCGAATCGATTCTTTAACGGCGAGCCACGCGATCGCGAACGTGCGACGCGGCGAAATGAACAGCAAGTCGCCGACCGCCGAGACGAGAACCGAGTAGATGCGATCGCCGGCCGACAGCGGCCCGAGGCGAATCGCCGTGAAGACGTAGCAGACCAACAACATGACGCCGAGCGTGATGCCGACGGTCGTTCCCCATGTGACGAGGCCCGCCGAGAGCTGGTCCGCGAAGCTAGTCGTTTGGAAGGTATCCATAACTAGGTCGACGACTCCGACGCGGCCCGACGACCGGGACGAGCCTCGGCGTCTTGCACGATTTCGAGGAAGAGCTCTTCGAGCGTCGTCGTCGGATTGTCGAGCCCGATCAACTTACCGCCGTGCTTGGCGACGACCGCAGCGAGTTCGGTCTTGCATTCATCGCTCAGGCCCGAGGCCCGCAGTTCGGTAACGTCGCGAACCTTAAGCAAGCCGTCGACGCGGCCGAGTTCTTTGAGTTCGCCCTGATGTAGCACGGCGATTCGATCGCAGACGTCCTGCACGTCGGCCAGCAAGTGGCTGCACATCAGCACCGTCTTGCCTTGCCGCTTCAAATCGAGGATCAGATCCTTCATCTCGCGGCAACCGATCGGGTCGAGCCCCGTCGTCGGCTCGTCCAAGATGATGAGTTCCGGATCGTTGATGAGGGCCTGCGCCAAACCGATGCGCCGCGTCATGCCTTTCGAGTACTCGCGGAGGCGGCGCTTCTTGGCCGTTGTCACGCGCACCAACTCCAGCAGCTTCTGTGTTCGTTCGCGGCGAACCGCTTTCGGCAAGTTGAACAGCCGGCCGTAGAAGTCGAGCGTCTCTTCGGCGTTCAGAAACTTGTAGAGATACGACTCTTCGGGCAAGTAACCGATCCGTTCGTTCTTCGCGACGTCGGTTGCGGGCTTGCCGAGGACGAACGCTTGGCCCGAGGTCGGAAAGAGCAGCCCCAGCAGCAGCTTGATCGTCGTCGTCTTGCCGGAACCGTTGGGACCGAGCAGGCCGAAGATCTCGCCGCGGCGGACCGTGAGGTCTAGCCCCTTGAGGGCTCGGACCTTCTGGCGGCCCCAAAAGTCGCGATAGACCTTGGCCAAGCCGCGCGTCTCGATGACGATGTCACCGTCGACGCCGGGTGAGGCCGCCTGCGAGGCGGCGGGAGCGGCGGTGGATACCATGCGGGAACCCTTCCTAACGCGTTGGCCCGTTTTTAGTTACGCAGCCGGAACAAAACAGTTCAGCCGCGGCTTTGGCCCCCGGACTCCAGCGTCACGTCCCGTCGTCGGGTTGGGGGCGAATGCGATGTGCCGGGGCACTATAAAGCCGCTGAACGACGGTCGGCAAGCGTCGCCGGCCCTGGGGACTCGATTTCGCACGAAAGACTCACGATCCACACATCTTTTCCCTTGCAGAGATTCCCTCCTCCCGGCCGAACTTATGGGAAACAGACGCTTTGACCCCGAGATCAAACCCGGGTAGACTACGAGGCTTCCCTGGCATCGATCTGTTCTGAGTGTAGAGGTTGGTACGTATGAGTTTCGGTCGTGGTGGACCCGGTCGTGGCGGCCCCGGAAAAGGCCCCGCCAGCAAAACGGCGAAGAAGCGTAGCAAGACGGCAGCCCGCACCAAGCGGAAAGATCCGATCTTCGTCGACGGTGCGCGTCCGCGCCCGATGTTCGTCGATTACAAGGATCTCGAACTCCTGTCGAAGCTGATCAGCCGCCAAGGCAAAATCCTCAGCCGTCGCAAGACCGGCTGCACCGCCGCCAGTCAGCATGCCGTGACGTCCGCCATCAAGCGGGCTCGTTACATGGCGCTGCTGCCGTACGTTGCCGATTAAGCAACGTCTCGATTCGGGCGCGTGCCAAGCATAAAACAACGAGCGCGTAGCGAAACCCTTTTCGCTGCGCGCTCGGTCTATTAGCGGAGGCGTCGCATGGCTCCCCTGGATCGTCGCGACTTCGCGCGGTGGCTCGCTGCGGGAACCTGCACTTCACTTGGCATCGGCCGATCCGCTTTCGCGCAGCAGACGGCACCAATCGAACCAGTCTGCATCGCCGACTTCCGCGAGTTGGCCAAAGCCAAACTCCCCGGTTCGACGTTCGATTACGTCGAGACCGGCTCGACCGAACAAGTCACGCTCCGCGAAAACACGGCCGCGTTTCAACGCCTGCGGCTGCTCCCGCCGGTTCTCTCCGGCGTCGCCTCGACCGACCTCTCGACGACCGTGCTCGGTGAGAAGATTGCACTGCCGATTCTGCTCGCCCCCGTCGCCGCGCAGCGACTCTATCATCCTCAAGGCGCACTCGCCGCCGCTCGCGCCGCCGCCGCGATAGGGACGATCTTGGGCGTCAGCAGCAGCGCGACCAACAGCGCTGAGGAAGTCGCCGCCGCGTCAACCGGGCCGAAATGGTTTCAACTCTATGTGCCGAAGGATCGCGGCATCGCCCGGCAACTCGTCGAGCGAGTCGAACGCTCCGGATACAAAGCGCTGATTGTGACGGTTGATCTGGGCGAATGGAAAGATGCCGATCGCCGCAACAAGTTTTCGTTGCCGCCCGAGATGATGCGCAAGCACCTGCGTGATCTCGGTTACGCCGACGTGACCGACGCCATGACGCCCGCCGAAATGAGCGCCTACTCGACGCGGGCCGTCGATCTGACATTCGATTGGGACCTGTTCGCTTGGCTGCGGACCGTCACGAAGTTGCCGTTAATCATCAAAGGCGTGCTCCGAGCCGAAGATGCGCGCCGCGCGGTCGATCTCGGACTCGACGGGATCATCGTCTCGAATCACGGCGGTCGCCGACTCGACGGCATGCCCAGCAGTATCGAAATGCTCCCCGCCGTGGCGGCCGCAGTCGACGGCAAGGCAGAGATCTTTTTAGATAGCGGCATCCGTCGCGGGACCGACGTCGTCAAAGCGCTCGCGCTCGGTGCGCGGGCCGTGCTGATCGGTCGGCCGTATGTCTGGGGCTTGGCCGCCGACGGTGAGGCGGGCGTCCGAAAGGTGCTGGAGATTCTGCGCGATGAATTGCAGAACGCGCTGATCTCGTGCGGTTGTCGCTCGGTGCGCGACGTGCCGCGGACGTTGGTGATGCGTTAGTCGCAAATCGTCAAGATCGCGTTACTGATTAACCCACGTCTGCGCAAAGGCACGGGCCGTCGTGCGGCTGGGGAACGTACGGACGTCGAATTGCAACCCGCGGCCGATCACCGCCGACTGCGCGCTCATCGCTTGTTGCAGACTTTGAATGTCACCGGGCGACGTCGTCATCTGCGCCATCCGTCGCCCGCCGTTGTCGACCAAAATCACGTAGTGCGTCATGTTCTCGACCGGATCGACGTAGGGCAGCTTGTACAAATGCGCCACCAACTCGGCATCCAGCTTCGCGAAGTCGCTGCCGAAGTGCTTGATGAACAACTCGCGACGTTCTTGCGGGCTGCGGGGCCGCAAGGCTTCGAACTTCGTCACGTCGGTCAGATACTTTTGGAACGGCTCGCGTTTCTTCTCGCCGAGAAAGTGCGTTAAGGCCCAAGACCAGGCGTAACCGTCGGCGTCGATCTCATCGGCTGCGATGACCCACTCGGTCAGTGAACCGGTGCCGGAACCGGCCGGTCGCGTGCGGGTCTTGATGTTGTCGGCCATCGAGTACATCCGGAGGTCGTTGATCTTGCCGGCCCCTTTCCAACGCAAGCCCGCACCGATCGAAGTGGGCGAAAAGTACTCGGGCAATCCTTCGCTGATCCACATCGGCCAGCGCGAAAGCCGCTGCTGCACGCCGATGTTGTGCAGAATCTGATGCACCCCTTCGTGAGCCACGGTCGAGATGCACGACTTGAGTGCGAGTTCCGGCGCAACGTCGGCGAGTTCCGATTGTTCGTACATCAGCACGCGGTTCGACACGCCGTCGTAAAACGCCGCGACGCCCGAGCCCGCGAACATGCCGTGCATGTAGTCTTCCCACTCCTTGCGAGTGCGGAACATGATGACGACGAGCGGATACTCCGGGTCTTTTACCTCAATCTTGCGCGTCTTCAGATACGCGACGAGACCCGGATACATCGACTCCAGAATGCCGCTTGTTCCTTTGAAGAACTTTTCGCTACTGTTGTAGACATAGATGAAGTGCGGCGTCGCCTTGGTGGTGAAGCCGGGGAACTTCGTCGCCAACTTCGCTTGCAACGTCTTCGAGGCGATGCCGACGAAGGGTCGATCGGTCGCCGTCGCTTCATGGGTAAGCACCGCCGAGATCCGACCGTCGGGCATGATCACGGCCAGCCGATCGCCGATCTCGACCGCCACGCGCGCGACGACAACTTCGTTCTCGTCGGACTTCACCAGCACGCGCCGGTCGCCGCCGGGCTTCGGTTCGCCATCGGGAAGTTTGAGTCCCAACTCGGACGGATCGGCGCGCAACACGGGAGCCGCGCCGCCGGAGGTGTTCGCCGCCGAAGCGGGTTGCGGTCTTACTGGGACCTGCGCGACGACGGACGACGTCGACCAACTCCATCCGAACGCGGCAACGACGAGAAGCGTGGCAGTCCAGCGCCCCAAAAATTTCGACCGGTGCCGGTCGCGGCCGAGCTTGCGTTGTCGTTGCATTCCGTCGTCCCCCTCGGAGTTGCCTGTCGGACTTGGCGAGCGATACGTGACTAGGCATTCATGCTAACACCACCCCTCAGAGGGTCAACTTTCGGTTTAGCCCCGCCGGCGGTGCTTGTCCCAGATTTACAAAGTAAGGGGTTCGATTTCGGCAAGAGTTACAAGAAGCGTGCTAGCGTCGGCTCCGCATGGCGAGACGGCAATTCCGTCAAATCATACGTAACTAATTTCAGGATAGACGTTTGCGATCACTGCACCGACAAAACCGCCGACCGCCGCCCCGCTCTGGCACGCTGCGTGCAATAGGTAGTAAAAGCTACGACCGAGACGCGACCGTTTGTAAGGATCCCCTGCCGATGACCCGCCAAGCCAAGTTCTTGTGGATGAAAGATTTGCTCGAGCACATGGGCCGCTGCCAAGAGCAATGGCAATCGGCCGATCAGCGGATGGAGTCGTTCCTGGCCGATTCGCTCCGTCGCGACCTCGACGAGTTCCGACGGATTTGCGACTCGCTGCGACATGAATCGCTGGACGATATCGAAGCCGAAGTGCTGGCCGGCGTGTAGAGCCGAACGCTCTATCAAATCGCCTGCTCCAACTCGTTGAGCGGGCGATTTGAACTCCGCACGGCGACGCCTTCCCTCTGCGTCGCCGCCGGATACACTGCGAGCAGCGTGTACTTCTTCGCTTTCGCTCCTCGCTCGAATCTTGCCGGCCATGAACTCGCCTGCTCGCCTTTCGCCGCGTCAGGCGGCACTCGACTATCTGCTGAGCCGCATCGATTACGAGCGGAGCCTCAGCATGCCGTACGGCGAGTCGCAGTTCCAACTCGCGCGAATGCGCGACTTGTTGGAACGCCTCGATCGACCGGATCGTCGCTTCCCGATCATTCATGTGGCAGGCACGAAGGGAAAAGGCTCGACGTCGGCGATGATCTCAGCCGCCCTGACGGCGTGCGGCCTGACGACGGGACTCTATACCTCGCCGCATCTCGAGAAACTCGAAGAGCGTTTTTGCGTCGATGGTCTCCCCTGCCCCGGCGACGAGTTCGCCGCGTTCGTCGAGCAACTGAAACCGATCGTCGCCGCGATGGACGCCGAGGCTGCGCGACGCTCGCCCGCGTCGTTCGGCCCGACCTATTTCGAACTCACGACGGCAATCGCGCTGATGCACTTTGCCGCGCGACAGTGCGACGCGGCGGTCCTTGAAGTCGGTCTCGGCGGCCGGCTCGATTCGACGAACGTCTGCCAAGCGACCGTCTCGGTCATCACCAGCATCAGTTACGACCACACGAAGCAACTTGGCAACACACTAGCCGAGATCGCGTGGGAAAAGGCCGGCATCATTAAGCCGGGCGTGCCGATCGTCAGCGGCGTCATCGGCCACGAACCGCGACTCGTGATCGAGCGGGTCGCAAAAGAACATGGCAGCCGGATCGTACAACGGGGCCGCGACTTCGACTTTTCGTATCGTCCGCCGGTGCATCTCGAACAACAACCGGCTTGCGGCGAGTTGGACTTTCGCCGGATCGACGAGCCGGCTCGCGTGCCGTCGCTCGGCGTTCGGCTCTCGCTCCCCGGGCAACATCAAGCGGCGAACGCTGCGACGGCCTTGGCGACGCTCGACGAGTTGCGACGCTTGGGTTGGAACTTGTCCGAGGCCGACATTCGTCACGGGTTGGCCGAGTTGCATTGGCCCGCACGGGTGGAAGTAATCGCCCGTCGGCCGTGCGTCGTGCTCGATGCGGCCCATAATACGGCCTCGATCGAAGCCTTGATCACGGCGCTCGACGAGAGTTTTGCTCCCCGCAAACGCTGGCTCGTCTTCGCAACGACGCAAGAAAAGGACGTAGGCGGGATGGTGCGGTTGCTGTTGCCGAAGTTCGATCGGGTCATCTTCACGCGATACACGCAAAACCCGCGCGGCGTGCCGGTCGAAGAGTTGACGGCGATCGCCGAGTCGACGTCGCACCGCAACTGGCAAGCAGCCGCCGATCCGCAAGCGGCCTGGGACGCGATCCACGCACTCGGACCGTCGCCCGAAGATCTGATCTGCATCAGCGGCTCATTCTTCATCGCCGCACAGATGCGCAAGATCTTTGAAGCACGACCGTT
>CAMCTH010000028.1 GCA_945877965.1 Planctomicrobium piriforme
GCTGTAGTTCTTCGTCTGCGAAGCCGCGGCCTTATCGACCTCGGCCGTGAAGCGGAGTTCGAAACCGTCGGGCAAAGCGCGAACTTCGGCGAGCCCCAATGGCATGTCGCCGCGCGGCGTCAGTCGCACGATCGAGCCGGTGTTCTGCCCGCCCCCCCAGCCGCTGTCGCGCAAGCTGCCGACGTACAGATCGCCGTCGGGCGCAACGGCCGCCACGTTCGGCCCTTCCAAAGCCGGAGCATTTTCCACGACCGGCAGCGTGAACGGATAGGCCGCTCCTTGGATCACGCCGTCGACCGTTTCGAGCGACATCCGGATCAAAGCCCGCTCGTTGTATTCGCAGCCGAGCAAGTGCCCCTCGAACGCCCCGAAATGATTGCGGCCCGTCTGTTTTCGCAACGCCTCGGGGGTCTCCAAGAAGCAGAGGCCGTTGACCGACCGAGTCCACGGATGCGGGATCTCGACGGCAGGCGATTCCGTCGGCGGCGCGAAGTCGGGCTTTCGGTCGCGCTTGTTGATGAAGCCGTAGCGCTTTTCGTTCTGCAGATGATTCAGCTCGTTAAACGGGTTGTAATTCCCCTGATTGTCGGAGGCGAACAACTCCCCCGCGCGATTGACGGCCAGCCCCATCGGGAACCGCAGCCCACCGCAGAACGGCTCGACCGTAAAGCGACGCGGGTCGTCCTTCGTCGGCTCGCGCGGCGTCAGGCGGAGCCCTTGTCCGCGGAGCCGCGCCTTCGCTTCGTCGCGCTCGTCTTGCTGGCAGGGGAGGGCGACGTAGTAGCCGGCCTCGCGCCCCTGCGCGTCGCGAATCTTTGGCAGCCCGACCGCCCAATCGTGATAGTCGTCGGTATGTCCCCAACCGTCGGCCGCGATCTCTTGGCGTTCATAAAAGCCGTCGCGATCGTCGTCGTGCAACCGCACGAGGGCCGGCTTGGTGATGACGTCGATCACCTCGCGGCCGTCTTGCGTCGCCGCCGCCAAACCATACGGCGTCGCCAGATCGTCGGAGAGCGGCGCGAGCGCGTCTTCCAACCCGTCGCCGTTCGTATCGCGGGCCGCAAAGACGCGCCCCTTCAACGACGCGAACAACAACGTCCCATCCGCCGACCAAGCAAACCCGGTCGGCATCTCGCCGGCAGGCAACGGCAGCCGCACGCCGTCGTATCCCGGCGCGACGTCGAGCTTCTGCACCGGCGGAGCCGGAAACGCGGGCAACTCGTTGGGGAAGGTGTCGATCGGGAGATCGACGAGGTAGTCGATTTCGATTCGCACCTTGCCCTCGACCGCGCGATCGGAAAAGTAGACTTCATGGTCTAAGCAAACGGCGGAAGTCTCTGACACTGCTTGGACTCGCGGTCGTCCCGGCATGGCGCGGAAAACGCCACCTTTTCCGTTCGGCAACTCCGAAATGCCGGTGCCGACGAACGCGGTAAGATAAATTGCAGCGTCGTCGGGAAGCCCGGTCGCTTCCCAAGTACGTCGCACGCCCAAGGCGGCGGGTTCGTGTCGCTGGTGAGGCGTCGCCGTGTAGGTTTCTCGAACATGAATCGTGCCCCCTGGGAAGGAGAAATCACGATCTGCCGCCTGATAACGATCGAAGTTCAACCGAAAGGCGAACGTCACAGCAGATTTGGTGCGGCCCAGATCGTCGAGCTGAACTAGGTTTTGTCCCCGCCGCAACGGTGGCAGCATCTGCATTTTAAAAGTAGCACCATCCACCGGCTTATGCGGAAGAGGCATCACCAGACGGACTTCATCGAGCACAGACAAACCCTCGCCGGGTTGAACTGTCTCCGTCGCGCTTATCATCGGACCGGAATAAACCATCGCACCGCCCGGCTCCCAGTACCAGCTTTTGCCCTTCGTCCGTTCCAGCGCCGTGTCGCCGGTCCACCAGGCTGCGAGGCGGTTGTGTTCCAGGTCGAACAGCACGTTGTGGCGGTTCGGCAGGCCGATGACGATCGGTCTCACATACGTTTTGTCGTCGACCACGAAGACGTCCGTCAGCACATGCGGTGGTTCTTTGAGGCCCGGCACGTTGCGGCTGCGGACGATCCGGACCGGATTCGGCAGCGGCGGCGTGAAGCCCGGCTCGTTCAGCACCTTCCAGACGGCCGACAATTGCTCATTCACGTCGTCGTGCAGCACGCCGCGGACCGCCAGTTGCACGGCTGGCATTTCCATGCGCGGAATGATCCGGGCCGGATTACGAACCCAGCGATCGAACCACGGTTTGCGAAGCCGATCGCCGACCTGCGACAGATCGGTCCCCATCGCCGAGATCGCGATCGTCCCTGACGGCTCGGCCTTGCCGATCTTGTGACAACTCGTGCAGCCGAAACCGTCGGCCGTCACCAACCGTCGGGCCGCCAATCGCTGCGCGACGTCGTCCGACTCCGCGACCTGCGGCAACGGTCGATCGGGAATGCGATCGTGATCGATCAGATAAGTTTGGATGGCCGACGTCTCGGTCTCGCTCAGATCGAACTTCGGCATCCGAACGCGGAGCCACGAACGAAGCGGCGGCCGCTCGGTCTTGATCGCCGCGATCAGCGCCGCATCGGTGAGCTTATCGCCGACGCCGTTCAGCGACGGCGGCAATAACGCTGCCTGCACCGCCGCCAACTCCGGCGCGGCCGCGGTGACGGCGGCGACGCGATCGGCGAGACCGTTCGTGAGCCCGCGACTGTGGCAACCGAGACAATTCCGCTCGACGAGTACGAAGCGACCTTCGTCGGCCGCACGATCGCCGGCCGGCGCGCGTGACACCGTGGACAGATACTCAGCGATCGCCGCTTGGTCGCCGTCCGGCAGTCGATAGCCGGGCCGTTTTTGGCGCTCGTTAGGCGATGCCAAACAACCGTCACCTGCGTTGATCTTCGGTGCGAGAGACTTCGCCATCGCGGGGGCTTCCAGCTTGCCCGGCAGACGATGACATGCCCCGCAACGATGCGTCGCAACGAGTTCACGACCGCGCTCCAGCACCGCTTTCGACGTCTTGTTTTCCTCAGCGACGGGCTCTTGCTCGTCGTTCGCCTTCGCACCGAGTTGCATCAAATACGCCGCCAAATCGGCCTTTTCGAGCGACTCCAGTCTGAACTGCGGCATCCGATGATCGACGTTCACCGTTGCCGCCGACTCGAACCACCGCACAAAAAACTCCGGCGTCCGCTTCTGCGCGACTCCGCTCAGGTCGGTCCCGGCAAAGAGCCCGGCCGTCCCCAAGTCGCCGACGCGATGGCAGCCGAGGCACCCTAAGCTGCGGGTCAGTTGCTCGCCGATCGTGCGACTCGGCGCGGTCCGAGGCTTCGGCTTCTTCTTCGACGACGGATCAATTTTTTCGATCGGCGGCGGGGGATCGATCGGCTCCGGCAGTTTGACCTTCGCCGAGTCGGCGGAACTCGCCATCAGATACGCCGTGATCGCTTCGGCATCGTCACGCTTCAACGGCAGATGCGGCATCCGTCGCGTCGCGGTCCCGGCCGCGCCGCTTCGGTCGTGTTCTTGGCTTTCGCTCAACAAGTGCTCGATCAACCACTGCGGGAGTACGTTCCCGCGGACGTGCGTCAGGGCAGGGGCCGGCAACGGTTTCGGTTGTTCCGGCTGTGCATGACAGGCCGCACAGCGGAGTGCACGCACCAGCAAGGCACCCTCATCAAAGCGCGACGGCGGCGTTTGGGTCGGCTCATGAAACAAGTGTCGCTCCGGAATCGGCTCGACGCCGAATTGCGGCCCGCTCCAATGCAATTTCAACTGTCCATCGTCGCCCATTCGCGTGTAAGCAACCTCAAGCGGATGATGACCGTACGGCAGCGTGATCGGCGCGGTCTCGTGCCAACTCGGCGCGGCCGCCTCGACGGACAACACCGTCGCGCCGTTCAGTTTTAATTCGACTCGCCCCGCGACGAAGACGTGCAGGCGATACGCCCCCGGCGCGAGTACAAACAAACGACCTCGCCAATCGGCCGAGAACGCGCCGGCGGTGAGTCGGGCATCGGGTACGTCGTCGTGCCAGACGAACTGCAGATCGTCGTCGATTCGTTGGACCGGCGCACGATCGGCTTGACGGTAGGCCGCGACCAAACCGCTACGGTACTTGGGGAGCTCATCCTCGTCCTCGTCGGCCTGCCCTGCACTCGGCGTGAAGCAGACCACGACGGTCGCCAGGAGCCAAGCGAACCGTCCGCATCGTGCTTTCATAGGAGGTGACGCGGACACAAACTCGCCGGGTATCACAGCAGTAGGTTGCAACTTGCTCACAGACCGTCGTCCCCGGTGAAAGAGCCGCATCAAGCTTCGAAAACGTCGCATTTTAGGCAGTTCCGAGCGGGAAGGCCCGCGATTCTCGACGGAAATGCCGACATCTGTACAAATGCTATTGATTCTGTACGGGCGTATATTACAGTTACAAAGAGTTAGGGCCGATTTAAGCCATAACGGGATCACCAAAGCCCCAAACTACCAACTTCGGATCAAACTCGGGCGGACAGCCCCGGTTTCCTCGGTTAGGGATTCTCAGACAGCGATTCTCTTGTCAAGGACGAGCCCCATGAGCGGAATGGACAGCCTCACGACTCGGCAGCGGGAAGTTTATGACTTTATCCGCGAAAAGATCCGGAGTCGCGGCTACGGCCCCACGGTTCGCGAGATCGGCACACAGTTCAACATCAGCTCGCCTAACGGCGTTATGTGCCATCTGAAGGCCCTGGAAAAGAAAGGGCTGATCAACCGCGAGCCCAACATGTCGCGAGCTATTCAACTCTCGACGGAGTCGTTCAGTTCGTCGCGCCCCGGTCTGCGTCTGGCCGGTCGCATTGCAGCCGGCATGTTGCAAGAAGCGGTCGAGCAAAACGAAACAATCGACTTCGGCGAGTTGTTCAATGCCGAAGAGATGTTCGTCCTCGAAGTGAACGGCGATTCGATGATCGAGGACCAGATCTCCGACGGCGATTACGTCGTGATCCGGAAGCAAGACACAGCCGACCGCGGCCAGATCGTCGTCGCCTTGACCGAAGAGAACGAGGCCACGCTGAAGCGATGGTATCCCGAGGCCGACCGGATACGGCTCGAACCGGCGAACTCGTCGATGAAGCCGATCTATGTGAAGAACGCTCGGGTGCTCGGCATCTGCGTCGGCGTCGTCCGCAAACTGTCATAAGTGACGATGAGATCGTCTTCTTCCAAGCCGACGGCTCTGCCGTCGGTTGCCGTCGACAAGTCGACGGCTTGGAGAAAAGCCGGGCCCTGCAACCCACTCTAGCCCGCCTGCTCCAGCGTGCTCGCTTGGTTCAGCTTGTTGTAGAGCGTCTTCAGGCTGATCCCCAACTCTTCGGCCGCTTTCGGCTTGTTACCGGAGTGGCGTTCGAGCGCCTCGTGGATTGCCGCCATTTCCAGGTCGCGGAGCGTCTGCGGGGTGCTCGCCTTAAAGTGCGGGGCCTTCGTGATTCCCGCGCGTCCGAGTCGCCCAGGCAGATGCTCGATGCCGATCGTCCCCGAGTCGCACAGGATCGCGGCGTGTTCGATGACGTTCGCCAATTCGCGCACGTTTCCCGGCCAAGCGTGCATCTGCAGTGTCTTGATGACTTCCGGCGAAAACGGAATCTCATCGGGCCGCGACTGCACGCGGACTCGCTTTAACAAGAACTTCGCGAGCTCGGGTATGTCCGCGGCGCGCTCGCGTAGCGAAGGCAAGTTGATCTCAAACGTGTTGATCCGGAACCAAAGGTCCTCGCGGAACTCGCCCGCGGAGGCCATCTGTTCCAAGTTGCGATGCGTCGCGCAGAGCACGCGCACGTCGACTGTGAACGGCACGTTGTCGCCGACTCGACGAACCTCCCCGCTTTCGAGTACCCGCAGTAGTTTGGCCTGCACAGCCTTCGGCAACTCGCCGATCTCGTCGAGAAACAAAGTCCCGCCGTCGGCGACCTCGAACAACCCGACGCGTTGGGCATCGGCCCCGGTGAACGAGCCTTTGCGATGTCCGAAGAGTTCGCTTTCGATCAAATTCTCGGGAAGCGCGCCGCAGTTGATCGCCACAAACGGGCGTTCGCAGCGCAGGCTTTGTTCGTGGATCGAGCGGGCAACCAACTCCTTGCCGGTGCCGGTCTCGCCGAGGATGAGGACCGTCGATTCGGTCGGAGCGACGCGCTTGACCAGGGCGCGCACTTGCTGCATCGGGCCAGACTCGCCGATGAGTTGCGTTTTGCCTTCGATCCGTTCAATGCGTCGGTTCAGCGCACGAACCTTGTTCACCATCTCGCGCCGTTCAGCGACGCGGAGTAGCACGCTCTCCAGCGAGGCCCACTTGAAGGGCTTCGTCACGTATTGAAATGCGCCGAGGTTGACGGCCGCGATCGCCGTCTCCAGCGTCGACTTGCCGGTCAGAATCACGGCATCGACGTCGGGATCGAGTTCCTTGGCTCTCGCGATGACCTGAATGCCGGTTTTGCCCGGCATATCGAGATCGACGAGCAGGCAATCGAACGACTCACGCTCGAGCGCAGCGACGGCGGAGGCGCCGTCGGGGCAGACGGTCACTTCGTAACCGGCGCGCGGCAACTCGATGCTCATCAACTCTTGCAATGAGCTTTCATCGTCGGCGAACAGCAACTTCAATCGCTTAAGCGGCTTGGAGGGAATGGCTCTGCTCCTGTTGTGAGACGGCCGGTAGCGTAACGCGGAACTGCGAGCCTTGGCCCGGTCCCGCACTTTGGGCGGAAATGACGCCGTGGTGATCGGCGACGATGCGGTAACTGATCGACAATCCGAGGCCGGTCCCTTGACCGCT
Organism: Planctomicrobium piriforme; assembly: GCA_945877965.1. Classification (GTDB taxonomy): domain Bacteria; phylum Planctomycetota; class Planctomycetia; order Pirellulales; family PNKZ01; genus CAMCTH01. The sequence goes on from CAMCTH010000028.1 coordinate 6,791, forward strand.
CCGACGACGCGTGAAGAACGGTTCAAACAGATGCGTGCGCACCTCTTCGGTCATGCCGCATCCGTTGTCGGTAAAGACAATGTCGAACTCGCCGCTCCGCGAAGCGATCTCGATCGTCAATCGGCCGTCGTCATCGACGCTGTCGAGAGCGTTGGTGATTAGATTCAACACGACCTGCTTGATCTCGCGGGCGTTGACGACGGCATAGGCGTCGGGGCCGGGCAGGATCGTGATCTGCTTCGTGCCGTACTTACCGATCGTCTGCACCATCTCAACGACGTCGCGAACCAACTCACGGAGTTCGGCGGGCTGGCGCTTTAGGTCGCCGATACGCGAGAAATCCAACAACTTTTCGGTGATCTCTTTGCAGCGAAACGCCTCTTTCTCGATCAAGCCGAGATAGTGCGTCGCCAACTTGCGGTCGGGATGATCAAGGGGGACCAGCGTCTCCATTCGACGTTGCAGCGACTCGGCGCAAACGGCGATCGAGGCCAGTGGGTTGTTGATCTCGTGCGCCACGCCGGCCGCCAAGAAGCCGACGCTCGCGAGTTGCTCGCCGCGCACGACCTGCTGCGTCCGTTCGGCAACCTGGCTATCGAGATCGTCGCGGATCATCTGAAACCGCTCGGTCATGTCGTTCATATTGTCGGCCAACTCCGCCATTTCATCGCGGGTATCGAGATGAATGCGATAGGAGAATTGACCCGACGCGACCTTGCGCGAGCCCTTGATGAGCTTCCGCAGCGGTCGGAAAATCCAGCGATAGAGCAGTACCAAGATCCAGGCCGTCAGCACGACCGTGATCAAACTGGAGAACCAGCCAAGCACGATAAGCGTGCGATACTGAACGCGGGCCGCTTCCATGGCATCTTCGATGTTGTGATGCAGAAACGTCGGCAGGCGGGCCGAGAGTTTTTGCAGCCGATCGATCTCGGCCCCTAAGCGGACCGTTCGATTGCTCGCATCGCCCGGCAATGTATTCAAGCGGGTGATCTCGGCGAGCGTCGCTTCGATCGCACGCGTCGTCTCGCGTTCTTGGCGACTATCGTTGATCGGCGTCTTGGCTTCGTGATTCAGATCGTCGTTGAGTTGCCCGCGATAGTCCTGAAACTTCTCGCAGACCGTTTGCAAACATTCCGCGAAGACCGCGGCCGGGGTCGCTTGTCCCAGCACCGCCGCAACCGTTCCTTCGCCGGTTGCAGCCCGCGCGTTTGCGGCGTACCACTCGACGCGCAGTTCGCCGACGGCGCTGTTGAAGTCGTTGGCGAGCGGCAACTCCGGGACGCGGCCGTTGATGCTCCGTACGAGCGATCGATAGGCATAGTGCCCATGGATGGCGCTCCAGGCCAATACGCCGACGATGACCAGCAATAATGCCGATACAAAGTAGAGCTTGGCGCGAATGGTCCATGAAGCGAGCAATGGCGACCTCCTTGTCGCACTGATTCACAGCAACCGAATCGGCTGCCCTGTGAAGGGGGCGAGTGTATTCGCCGAGGCTCTTTGGAATCAAGACGTCGCGGCCGAAGGCGGCACTGCCGGCACAATGCGACCGATTTGTCGTAACTCAAGGCATCTGTTACCTTCGCGTTCCACACGGACGTGTACACCTTCCTCCAGGACGGAGCGGGCATGACGCCGACCGCCGAAACTCTCGCCACAGCTTCGACCTCGCGCAAACGCCGCTTTCGCATGGCGGCCACGTTGCTGCTGACCACCGCGGGACTGATCGGCGGCTACTACGGCTTCTGGCGATATCACCTGAAGCGATTCACCGTCGTTGCGCCGGGGATTTTTTATCGCGTCGCCCAGCCGACGGAGTTCGGCCTCTCGCACGCGGCGCGGCATCACGGCGTACGGACGGTCGTCAGCTTGCAACTGTTCGACTTTCGGCTCTATCGCGGCGTAATCGATCCGGGCAAGCCCGACGGCGATAAGGAATCGGTCTACGCGAACAAGATCGGGATGCGGCACATCCAATGGCCGATGGGAGACGAACAGTGCTGGCCCTGGCCCGACCCGTGGGAACTGGAAGAGTTCTTTCGCTTGGTCGACGACCCGAGTAATCGACCGGTCATGATCCATTGCATGGGGGGCCGACACCGGACGGGGACGTTCTCGGCGTTGTACCGGCTGGAATACGATCGCTGGACGCCCGACGCGGCTCTCGATGAGATGTACACTTACTCGTTCGGCGCACCGATTCCGGCGCAAGAACGACATTTACGAACCTATGTGCCGCGACCGCTGCCGACGTCGGAAGAATGGCCTGCGGTAGCAAGTGCATTCGGCGTGTCTCCGGAGGATTCGCCGGCATTGGTCGTACCGACCTTGGCCTATCGCATTCGCAACGAGGACGACGACGGACCGCTCCGAAAGGCGTTGGCGAAATCGATCCAGGACGAACAGCCCTATTCGCTCGCGCTCGCTGCTCGAGTCGTCAATCGCGTCGACGATCCGCTCTTGTCGACGATCGTCCCACTCGCACGAGCCGTTCTAGAATCTCGCTTGGCGAACGAACGCGAGACGATAGCGGCGACGACGTTGATCGCCGACTTCGGCTCCCCCGCCGACCAGAAATACTTGCTCGAGCTACTACAAGAACAGTCGCAAGCACCTGCCCCGACGCCGTTCTACGAAGCCCTGGTGTGCGGCATCACGAACCGCTACACACCGAATCGCCTCGCGTTTTTGCGGCCGCTGCTCGATGATCACCGCCGACGGATCGGCCCGAATAACTCGCGATATGCGTATGCCGACACAGCCATGATCCGTGTGGCGGCCATCACCGACGAGGTGCAAATCCTCGGCTATATCGACGAAGTGCTTGTCGCCGACGGACCCAAGAATGCGATTGCGTGGTTCAAACAACACGCCGAGGCGGAACAACTCCGCCAGTTGCTGCCGCCGCTCGGCCCGCAAGTGGCGCAAGAGGGTGAAGGCCCGCTGCAGGAAGACCTCTCGAAGATGCGACGCTAAGAACGGCGCACTCGTCGGCGGCGTTGCGTTACTCGACGTCTTCCAGCACGGCGGCTTTCGTCGCATCGCGTTGACGTCGAATCTCGGTCATCAAGTAGCTAAACGCATAGCAATACTGCCGGACCGCTTCAGGATAGTTCTCGGCGTTCCGCGCCATCGTCGCATCGCGCACGAGTTTTTCGAACTGCGGCCAGTTCACTTTCCAATTCTGCTGCGCCGCCGACTCGCGGAGTTGATGCGTCAGTGCGGCCAATTTGGCGACGAACGGTTCCGTGGCAGAGTACCCCTGCGACGTATGCGGGCCCTGGCCGAGACGATGCTTCTGCCAGGCCGACGAGACCCGGCCTCCGGACGTCAACAGAGCGCCGGTATATAACCCAAGCAGCAGCGTGACGCCCGACGCCACGGCCCCGGCAATGGTTTGCCCGAGACCGAAAAGAACTCCCGCGGAAAGCGCCGCAGCAGCGAGCGCACCCCACACGGCAATCGGCACAGGCGAATCGCTCGTCGCCTTCGGCGGCGTCGTCGTGCCGACGGTCGAGAGATCATTCACCCGCGCGACGATGACGGTAATGTTGTCGGGTCCGCCGCGAAGGTTGGCGAGATCGACGAGCACGCGGACCGCCTCTTGCGGCCGCAAGCAACTCAGCAACACGGCCAACTCTTCATCGTCGACCGGACCGGTGAGCCCGTCGCTGCACAACAAGAACGTGTCGCCTTGGGCAAGCGGGAACGGCCCTTCGAGATCAACGTTCACCGTCGCATCGTGACCGAGCGAACGTGTGATGTAGTTCTTGGGAATGTTCGCCGGAACTTCGGTGCCGTTCGCTTTCGCATGGGCCCGCATCTCCCAGACGACGCTGTGATCGAAAGTCAGCTGTTCGAGAGTACTGCCGCGTAAGCGATAGACGCGACTATCGCCGACGTGCGCAACAATTGCCCCGACGGGGAGAATGGCCAACGCACAGGTGGTCGTACCCATCCCCTTGAAGTCGGGGTTTTGTCCGCCGCGGGCATGTATGCGGCGATTGGCTTCCTCCATCGCCATCTTCAACGCGACCGGCGGCGCCGCCGTCGGTTGCTTGAAGTACTCGAGCGGAATCGTATCGACGGAGATCTTGCTAGCAAGCTCGCCGGCTGCATGTCGCCCCATGCCATCGGCCACGACGAACAAATGCCCGCGGCGAAAGAAGTCGACTTCATTGCCGGCAAGCATGTCGGCCATCGAGTCTTGGTTGTTCGCGCGGCGCAGGCCGACGTCGCTCAACTCGGCATGCTCCAGAAACGTCTGCCAATACGGCGCGTGGTTTTCCATGTTGCCTAATCGACGTGAGCACTCGGTCCGAGGCGTGATGCGACACAATTTCAAGTATAGTCCCACACAAAACCATAACCTAGTCGGCAAAATAGGTTTGCGTCGGCGGGGTGTAAATCGACCTAGAACGACCGGGGCAGGGTCTCTATACTCCCGCCCCATCTAAGCCCTTTCCCGAGCACAAACCGCCACGCCGACAACCTCTGCATGACGTTGCCCCCGCGAAAGCTGTCGAGATCGCTTTTACTGCTCAGCACCGCAGCGGCCGTCTGCTGGCCTTCGCTCGGATGCGTCCAGCGCCGGATGACGATTCGCTCGAATCCGCCGGGGGCCCAGGTCTACGTCGATAATCACGAGATCGGCCGCACGCCGGTTTCGACCGACTTTATCTACTACGGCAAACGCGAAATTCGGCTGGTGAAAGACGGTTTCGAGACGCTCACGGTCAAACAGCCCGTCAGTGCCCCGTGGTACCAGATTCCCGGCATCGACTTCTTTTCCGAGAACTTGTACCCCGGCGAAATCCGCGACGAACGTCAGTTCGATTATCAGATGCAACCGCTGCTGGTCGTCCCTTCGGAGCAGCTGCTTTCGCGGGGCGAAGAATTGCGACGCGGCAACCAAGCGGTCCCGGTCGCCGCCCCGAACGTTTACGCACCGGCCGCGATCGGCACGCCGGGGACGATGGTGCCGAGCAATGTCGCTCCGTCGCCCTATGTGGTTCCCCCTGGCGGCTTCAACACGACGCCCGCTCCGGGTGCGCCGACGTTGCCGCCGCCGGCGATTCTGAACTATCCGCCGAATGCACCGAACGGCGGAGCCCCAATTTCGAATCTCAAGCCGGGCGACACCTACCTGCCGCCCGATTACGGCGGTCGTCCTGTATCGCCGCTGCCGTAAAAAGATTACGCATCGCGGCATGATCCAGCGATGACGATTCAGCTCGGGCCGTTACTTGATGCCCGAGTTCGATTGAATCAGGCCGCGGACGCCGAACTGTTCGGGATGGCGAGCCGCCTTGTCGCTGAAGGCCCGGACGTCGCTCAGAATCGGCTTCAACTCGCGATTCAAATCACGCGTCAGTTGGTTCAAATTGCCGACCACTTCCGACACCTGTTCGTACAAATGCGGATCTTTCACGATCCGCGACAGCGTCCCTTGCGAGTTCGTCAGGGCCTGGGTGAAGCCGGTGAGCTCCTTCATGAGCCCGTCGAGCTGTGCGACCGAGCGGTCGATGTTCTCGACTAAACGTGGGCCCCGTTCGCCGAGCGGCTTGGTGATCCCTTCGAGGTTCGCCAGATTACGATCGGCCGACTGCATCGTCGCCTTCACGCCGTTTATGGTCGACGAAACGTCGTTCAACACCTTCGGCAGTTCGGCGATCGTCCGCTTCAGATTGTCTCGAATCTCCGGATCGCCGACAATGCCGTCGACGCTGACAATCATCGTACGGAGTTGCGCGACGGTCTGCTCGGTCGTGCCGATGATACGATTGATTTGCGCTTCGTTCTGATCGATGATCCGATTGGCACGCTCGGCCAGCAGGCCGATCTCGTTGCTGGTTTTGGCGATCGACTGCACGGCGACAGAGATGTTCGCCTCGAGATTGGTAATTGCCTGCAACGGATCTTTGGCGACGATGCCGACCATGTGATCGCCGCTGACTAGGAAGTCGGACGAACCACGACCGTCGCCCGGCACAATCTCGACGACGGCATCGCCGAGGAGCGATCCGCCTATGCGGGCCATTTGATTGTGACGCAACTTGTACTGGTCTTCGATCTTCGCCGTCAGGAGCACGCCGTCTTGATCTTTCAGCAGCACTTCCTTGATTCGACCGATTAAGACGCCATTCACGCGTACCGGCGTGTCGGGCGTAACGCCCGGCGCCTGAGAAAAATCGAAGTTGACGACGTACGTTCCCTTAACCAGCGACGGCAGGTCTCCGAAAAGCGCCATCAGAATCGCGAGGATGATAATGGTGGCAAGCACCATCACCCCGACGCGGAATTGAATGATTCGTTCGTCCATATTTAGCTGCCGAGTAGTCCCTTCTCGCGCATTTCCATCAGTCGCTCGCCCGCCTCGCCGCGAATAAATTGCCCGACCCGCGGATCCTTGCAACGATCTAATTCCGACGGCGGGCCGTCGAAGATGATCTGCGGTTCGTCCTTCTTCAGCCGGGTCAGCGGATACAGCATCACCACGCGGTCGGCGACCTTGCGGGCCGAGTGCATATCGTGCGTGACGACGATGCTGGTGACCGGATACTGCTTGCGGACATGCAGGATCAGTTCATTGATGACGTCACTCATGATCGGGTCGAGGCCCGTCGTCGGCTCGTCGTACAGCATGATCTCCGGGTTCATCGCCAGCGCGCGCGCCAGGCCGACCCGCTTCCTCATACCACCGGAGAGTTCCGCAGGTTTTTTGACGCCGACGTTGTCGGGCAGCCCGACTTCCGCCAGCCGTTGCGAGACGATCCGCTTCATTTCGACGTCGCTCTGCAGCGTATGCTGCCGCAGCGGAAAGGCGACGTTCTGAGCGATCGTCATGCTGTCGAACAGCGCCGCTTGCTGGAAGACGAAACCGAAGCGAGTGCGAAGCTGCGTCAGCTCCCCTTCGCCGATTTTGGCGATGTTCCGGCCGTCGTAGATGATCTCGCCGACCGTCGGCGCGACGAGGCCGATGACGGTCTTCATCAGCACCGTCTTGCCGCAACCGCTTTCGCCGAGCAGCACCAACGTCTGACCGCGCGGGATCGACAGGTTGATGTTGCGCAGCACCGTCTGCTTGCCGAAGCGGACGGTCACGCCGCGGATATCGACGAGGGTTGAATCGGAATTGGTGTGCGTAGCGGAAACCATCATCAGGTTAAATTAGCGACATTCCTTCGGGCCACAGCAAGATATAGAGCGAATCCAAGAAGATGCCCAACCCCAGGTCGAGCGCGAGGATCATCACGAACGAGAGTACGAACGCGCTCGTCGCGGCGCGGCCCACACCTTCCGCCCCCGGCGCGCAGTGGAACCCTCGATAACAGCTAATTAACGACAGGGCAGCCCCGAAGAACAAGCTCTTGAAGATGCCGCTGAAGACGTCGAACATGCCGACCATCTCTTGGGACTTTTCCCAATAGTGGTGCGAGTCGATGTTGAGCAGCAGTACGCTATAGAACCAACCGCCGACGACGCCCATGAAGTCGGCCATGATCGTCAGCGTCGGAATGAGAATCAGGCAGCCGAGGAAACGCGGCACGACGAGATAGTGGATCGGGTTGGCCCCCATGCTCGCCAGTGCGTCGATCTGCTCGGTGACGCGCATCGTGCCGAGTTCGGCCGCCATCGAACCGCCGACGCGGCCGGCCAACATCGTCGCCGCCAACACGGGCCCCAACTCGCGGACGAGCGATTGATTAATCACGCCGCCGAGACGCGTTTCGAAATGGATCGAGCGGAGCGTGGTGTAGCTCTGCACGGCCAACACCATGCCGATGAACGTCCCGGTCAGTGCGATGACCGGCAAGCTGAGCACGCCGATCTGGTAGAAGTTCGGGACGATCGTCTCTTTACTCGGCAAACGCGTGAAGGTCCAACGCAAGACGGAGAGGATGAACAGCGCGATGTCGCCGAAGGCCGAAACGCCGGCGATCAAGGCGGCGCCGAGATCGCTAATCCAATCCGTTACGCCGCCCAGCCGGCCGCGCGGGGCGGGGAGCAGCGGAGTTGCGGGATCGGAGGCAGCGGACATGTTCAACCTGACGAAAAAGTGCGACTTCGGAAGCTCGAACGACGTGCGGCTGCCAAGAGATATACAGACGTCGACATTATCGGCGAAGGGCGACTTTGAGCGTGAGACCGACTTTGCGGATTCGACGAGTGCCGCAAGCTGGGCAGCTTGCGCACAAGCAAAACAAAAAGAGCCGCCCTGCGCGCAAAGTGCAGGGCGGCTCGTCGTTGAATAACACTAGCTAGCGAAGACTAAGTCGTCGCGGCTTCGCCCGAAGTGCCGGCGTCGCCGGCAGGAGCGGCCCCCGCTACGGCAGCTTCGCCGCCGGTGACGATCCCTTCGAAGATCAGCTGCTTCTTGTCGCCGACCACCTTCACATCGACCATGACCGTGTCCTTGCCTTGGAACTCGCCCTTGAGCAGTTCTTCGGAAAGCGGATCTTCGATGAAGCCCTCGATCGCGCGACGGAGCGGACGAGCGCCGAAGTCGGTGTTCGAGCCCTTCTTGATTACGAATTTCTTCGCCTCGTCGGACAGCACCAACTTCAAGCCCTTGTCTTCCAAGCGTTCGCGGACCTTCGACAGTTCCAAGTCGACCACTTGCTTGAGGTCGTCGGTCGTCAGGTGGCGGAAGACGATGATGTCGTCGCAGCGGTTTATGAACTCGGGACGGAAGAATTTTTCGATTCGTTCCATCACGCGCCCCTTCATGCTGTCGTACGAGGCGTCGTCGTCTTGCTTCTGGAAACCGAACGCGCTCTCGTTCTTGATCGCCTCGGCCC
>CAMCTH010000029.1 GCA_945877965.1 Planctomicrobium piriforme
AAGGGGTTGCGCCGGCGCCGGCGCCGGCCAAAGCGCCGATCGGTACCCCCGCGCAGCCCGCGGAGTTGGGTCCGATTTGCGTTCCCGGTGCTGATGCGGCCGAGCTCGCGGCGATCAACGAAGGGGTCGAGGTGCTCGGCGACGAGGCCCTTGCACAGATCGGCGGCTTCCGGCTGCCGGTCGGGTTTCGGCTTTCGATCGTCGTGCCGGTCTATAACGAAGCAGAGCATCTCGAAGAGATTCTCCGTCGCGTCGCCGCCGTGCCCGTGCCGAAGGAGATCATCGTCGTCGACGACGCCAGCACCGATGGGACGCGCGATCGCCTGTTCGACCTGGCCGACCGTCTGAAACTATGCGTCATTCTTCACGACCGCAATCAAGGCAAAGGCGCAGCCGTCCGCACCGGGCTGGCCGCCTGCGCGGGCGAAGTCGTGCTGATTCAAGACGCCGATCTCGAATACGATCCGTCGGAGTATCCGCAACTCATACGTCCGCTCATCGAACGCAAGGCCGACGTCGTGTACGGCTCGCGGTATCTCGGGCTGCGGACGCAAAATCAAAAATGGACGCATAAGCTGGCGAACTCGCTGCTGACACGACTCTCGAATTCCTTTACCGGCCTGCAACTGACCGACATGGAAACGTGCTACAAGGCGTTTCGTCGCGAAGCGATCAAGGGCCTGGACCTGAAGGAATCGCGTTTCGGCATCGAGCCGGAGATGACGGCAAAGATCGCCCGCAACAAACTCCGCGTCACCGAAGTACCGGTGTCGTACTGCGCTCGCGGCATCGCCGAAGGCAAGAAGATTCGCCTCCGCGATGCGTTCCAGGCCGTCTACTGCATCTTCCGCTACTCGTTGTTCCGCCGCTAAGAGCCACGGCACAAAATCAGAAGGAAGCGTCACGGCGAGCGGCAGCACGGAGTGAATCCGAGGTTTTGTCTCGACGTTAAAAGGCAAACGGGCGGAGACTCGGACGATGACCGTTGCGACGACGACCGCCGGCTCGATGTCGGCCCCGCTCGGCCTCGAATTGCTGACGGTTGAAGTCCGCCTGATGTCGAACGCCAAGGCGTTGCGACTGGCGCGCGTCGTCGCGGGCTGCGCCTTAGCCGCGATGTTCTTGGCGCACCTCGGGATGCTCACGTTCGTCGATCCCGACCTGTGGCACGAGATGGCGCTGGCTCGCGAGTTGATCGCCGCCGGAGCGATGCCGCTCGTCGATGAGTACGCTTACACGCCGACCGTTCAACCGGTCGTGCATCACGAATGGGGAACCGGCGTCGTTCTGTATGCCGTGTCGATGCTCGGCGGATCGACGGCGCTGATGACACTGAAATACGCCTTGTCGTTTGGCACGGCGATCTTGTGCTGCGCTGCCGCACGACGTCGCGGAGCTTCGTGGGAAGTGCTCTTCTCCGTCGCGCCGCTGACCATTCTGAGCGGCATCATCGGCTTCACGACCGTGCGGGCCCAGCTGTTCACGCTCTTCTTCGTGGCGCTGCTGATGTACGATCTAGCATGCGCAGACGACGCGAACGATTCTTCGGCAGCGACTCGCAGTTCGTCGCAAGCATCGCGCTCGACTTGGCTGCGATGGTTGAAGTGGCTGCCGCTGTATGTGGCGTGGTTGAACTTGCATGCCGGGTTCGTCGTCGGCGTCGGCATTCTGGCGTTGTACGGTTGCGAACGGCTCTGTCGTCGCCAACCGGTCGGGCTGCTGCTTGCCGTCGGATTCACGCTTGTCGGACTCGTCGCGATCAATCCATACGGCGTTGAATACTATCCGTACTTGTATCGAGCACTGACCATGCCGCGGCCGCTCGTCACAGAGTGGCAGCCGTTGTGGACTGCCGAGCCGACGATGTTCCGCCTCTATTTGGCATCGGTCCTGCTGGTGTTGTACGCCGTTCCCAAGTTAGGCGTGCGTCAGATGCCGGGGCTGCTCATTTTGGCGGTCTGTGCTTTGCTGGCGGCAAAACACACGCGGCACCTTTCGATCTATCTCGTCGTTTGGCTCAGTCTCACTCCGGCGTACCTCGAACGAACGCGTCTCGGTTCGTCGTTGCGCATGGCCTGGGCTAAACGCTGTCGCTGGATCGCCGTGGCCGGAGCGTTGATCTTGGGATTCAGCGGAACGCAAGCGGCCCTGAGCCGACCATGGGAACTCGACATACCGACAGGCGATGCTGATGCCCATCTCGGTCGGCCCGTCTATCCGGTCGGCGCGGTTGCGTACTTGCGCGAGAACCAAGTGCGCGGCAATCTGTTCACACCGTTCGTGCCGGGAGGCTACTGCTTGTATCAGTTGCACCCGGCGATGAAGGTCAGCCTCGACGGCCGCTACGAAGTGGCTTACGCCCCCGGCGTGCTCGAGGAGAACGTCGCATTCTATGCCGCGAAGTCCGGCTGGCGCGAAACGTTGGATAAGTACCCAACCGACTATGTGCTCGTCCCACGCTCGGCCCCGATTGCGGAGCCGTTGAAGAAGTTGAGCGATTGGCAGCCGATTTACACCGACGCGATGTTCATCCTCTTCGCGCGTGCGGGAAGCAACTTTCCACGCCTCGAACGAGCCGAAGCACCGACGACGACCGCGTTTCCGTGATATCGACGCGACTAGAAATACTTCAACTTCAATCGCTCGGAAGCCGAAATCTCCGGCGGCGAGCCGCCGCGGACGAATTCATTCCAAGCGTTGACGTTGTCGCCGAAATCCTTGCCGGTCGATTCTCGCAGCGATTGCACGATGCGGTATTGCATTGCCGGATCGGGATCTTCCAAGCCCGGCGCCAGCGCCTGCACGACTTCCGGGCCTTTCAGTTGCCCTAGTGCACGCGCGGCGGCCAAGCGCACGTCCATAGAGCGATCGTGTCGCAACAAATTGCTCAGGCTCGATACGGCCTGCGGTCCGCCATGCACGCCCCAAGCGTCGCACGCGGCTAAGCGGACGTCGCGATCGGCATCTTGCAATGCCGCCGTCAACGTCGTTCCAGCCTGCGGCGCACCGCAAACGGAAATCGTTCGCACGATCTCCGCGCGCACCAACGGATCGGATTCGTTCTGATACTGCGTCGCCAACTCCGCGGCTTTGGCCTGTTGCTGATCGGGCGGCATCGAGGGGAGCGTCTCGCGCTCTTCGCGCAACTTGGCGACGATCTTGTACGGCGCCAATGCCCCGCGCGGGTCGACGTCTTCTTTATTCCAGAAGGCCAGCTTGCGACCCCAATTCGATTGCATCGCTCCGGCGCATCCCCAGGTAGAGACGAGCAGCGCCGCCAGCGCAGAGATCAAGAGCTTCGTTCGTGACGAGTACTTTGCAGACATGCCGATGCGCTCCGACCGCTGGGATCGACCTAAGTTGAGGGCGGGACTATATCAATGCCCGCGACGCGAGCCAAGAGAGGCCGCGGAGTCCCCGGCCGGTCTCGGCGTGGCAATGCCGCGAGTGCCGGCACTCGGCGAGATGGCATTAACCCCGGCGTGCGGCAGGTGCTAGAATTGCGAGCGGGACGACGACGCATCCACCGCATCGCCCGATTTTTGAAGGAAATTGCCGTGTCGGCCTGTCGGTTGGGAATCATCGTCGCCTTTGTGTGCACAGCGGCGACGCCGACTTGGGCCCTCGATCGGGTCGTGATGAAGCGTGACGGCGTCGAGCATACGCTCGTCGGCCGTTTCGTCGTCACGGCCGAGGACGGCGGCGTGATGGTCGAAACGCGCGACGGCGCCATCTGGACCGTCCCGCCTGAAGAACAGGTCTCGAAGTCGAGCGATGCCGAGCCGTATCGCCCGTTCACGACCGAGGAGACGATCGCGACACTGCGGGCCGAGTTGCCGCCGGGCTTCGAAATCTATCAGACGAAGCACTACATCATCTGCTTCAACACCTCGCGGGCTTATGCCCAATGGTGCGGCTCGTTGTTCGAGCGGCTGTACCAGGCGTTTCAAAACTACTGGACCAATCGCGGCTTCGAATTGAAAGAGCCCGAACATCCGCTGACGGCGATCGTCTTTGCCGATCGCGCTTCGTACGCGCGCTTTGCGCGGAACGAACTCGGCGACGGCGTCGATGCGATCATCGGCTACTACAGCCTGCGGACGAACCGCATGACGATGTACGACCTGACCGGCACGGCGGGAACGGCCGGTGATCGGGGCTCGGCAGCGCAGATCTCCCAAACGTTAGCGCAGCCCGATGCCGCCAAGACCGTCGCTACGATCGTTCACGAAGCGACGCATCAGATCGCCTTCAACTGCGGACTCCATCGTCGCTATGCCGACATTCCGCTGTGGGTCAGCGAAGGACTTGCCGTCTACTTCGAGACGCCCGACGTCGGGAACTCGAAGGGGTGGAGCACTATCGGGGCTGTGAATCATGCGCGTCTGCTGACCTTGCGGAATTTCGGCCCGCGGCGACCGGCCGATTCGTTAGAGACCCTCATTCGCGACGACGCACGGATGCGCAACCCGCAACAAGCGGTCGATGCCTATGCGGAGGCGTGGGCGTTGAATTACTTCTTGCTTAACGCGCGGTCGTTGCAATATCGCGCGTACATCAAGGAGTTGGCGGCGAAAGAGCCGCTGAGTTGGGACAAGCCGGAAGAGCGGCTCGACGCCTTCCGCCGCGCGTTCGGCAACGATCTAACGACGCTGGATCGCGAGTTTCAGCGGTACATCAGCCGCTTGCGCTAGCGACGAATTCGATGCGACTGCTATGCCGTTGCGTTGAGCAGCGTCTCTTCCACGCGACGGACCGCTTCGTCGAGTTGGCAGCGGCCGACGGCCAGTCGGACCGGTTCGCCCGAGGCGAGCCAGCCGGCGACTTTCTTATGCGCGGAGATGACCGTGCTGTGACGTCGGCCGCCGAAGAACGTGCCGATCTCGCTGAGGGCCGACCGCGTGTACTTGCGGGCCAGCCACATCGCCAGCATCCGCGGCTGGCTGACGTCTTTGCCTTTGCTCTGCGACTGTAGGGCATCGGGCTCGAGCCCAAAAACGTCGCAGACTGCCTTTTGAATATCGGCCATGCGGACCGCCTTGCGACGATTCCGCAGCAGTTCCGCGAGCGCATCTTCCGCCATCGCCAGATCGAGCGGCCGATCGTGGATTCGAGTCGCCACGACGAGCCGCTTCAACGCCCCGGCCAACTCCCGGGCATGGGCCGAGAAGTGCGTCGCCACAAATTGTCGGACCGATTCAGGCAGTTCGAGCCCGAGCTTCGATGCCATTTGCGCCGTAATGCCGAGGCGCACCGCGAGATCGGGAGCTTCGAGCTTGCAAGCCAAGCCGCTCGACAGGCGATTGCGGATCTCGGGTCCCAGGAATCCAAGCTCGCTCGGCGGACGATCGGCCGTCAGCACCGCTTGGCGACCTTCGCGTTGCAGCACGTCGAGCGTATGGGCAAACTCGACGATCGTCGCCTTTTTGCCCGCCAGGAACTGCACGTCGTCGATCGCCAGCAGATGCAAGTCGCGAAACTTGCGGCGGAAGCTCGGCAGGCCGCGACCGTGCAACGCGTCGAGGAATTCGGTCGTGAATTGCTCAGCCGAAAGATACGCGGCGCGAACGTCGCTGTTCTGGCGGCGCGCATTCGACACGATCGATTCCATCAGGTGCGTCTTGCCGACGCCGGTTGGACCGTGCAGCACCAGCGGCGAGATGCTTCCCAAGCGTTCGACGACGCCCATCGCCGAAGCGTAGGCCAAGCGATTCGTCGGGCCGACGACGAAGTCGCCGAACTCGTTGAGTCGTCGTATCGGCGTGATCCGCTTCGGTACGACTTCGACGACCCGGTCGGTTTCGCCCGGCAACGCAAGCCGCAAAGTCGGCAAGATCGCCCCGGAGTTCCCAGCCGACGAGCTCGCCTTCGCCGAAGCAGCGTCATCGTTCGCTTTCGCTTCCGCATCGCGGCGCGCATTCAGATGGGCATCGACTTCGAACACGACGGCCGCAGCGGGGCCCAACAGTTCGTGCGCCGTCAGTTCCAGCGCCGGACGAAAGTTCGTGCGGAGCCAGTCTTGAAGGAAGCTGTTCGGAACGAACACCACCAGACGCTGGGCTCGGACTTCGATCCGCGTCGAGGCTGCGAACCAGAGGTCGTAGCGTTCGGCGCCGATCTTGTCGGCCAATGCGCGGCGAATGGCCGGTACGATTTCCGTATCGTCGGTAATCACGTCCTGCTTCTCCGACCCCAAACCGCCGTGCCGGCGGTTCGTTCTCCCCGGGCTCATAATGAGCCCCTGTGCACAACACCGACCGATGCCCCCCGAGACCGTAAAACGGACCTCCGGCTAGGCCGCGGCATGAGCTGCAAAGTCGTTAAAGTTAACGCTTTGCGACCACGCGTGCGTCCTGCATCGGCTCAACTTGGCGTCACCCAAGGAACGGGATTGTACGCCTGCCGGCACCGCTGTCAAAGCGCCTGTCTTAGACCGTGCGCAGGCTTCCGTAACGGCATAGAAATTGGCTCAACATTTCGCGGCAAAACAAACTGAACAAGGTCCTCACGCCACGCAAATTTATTTTTCATTCCCCGTCACACCGCGCGTGGATAACGTGTCGAACCGAAGTCGATGGCGATCGAACGACGCCGAGCGCGCGGAGCCAACCGACGTTGCGCCAACGAGTTGCACGTTATCGGTCGTCGCCGCGAGGCGACTTAAGCCGACAAATCATCACCGTGCGCGTCTCGATCGTCGTAAAACCACACCGTTGATAAATCGCAACGGCCGGATCGTTTGCGGCATCGACGGCCAGCACGACGCGCGCACGCTGCAACGTTGCTGCGATCCGCAATGCTTCGCGGACCATCGCAGCACCGCCCCCCCCGCCTCGCGCCGTCGGCACGACGCCCATGTACACCAGTTCCACTTGACTTTGCGACGGATGATCCGCCAGCAGCAAACAGCCGACATTACGACCTTCGCGCTTGACGATTCGCCACAATGCGTCGCGTCCCGCACCGATCGTGCGATACTCGTCGAGCACTTCTTGCGCCGAGCGCATGCCGTCGAGCGCCGGGCAATCACGCGTGCCGACGTACGTCTCTTCGACGATCGCCGCTAAGCGAGAATCATCGCCCGCGCGAATCGGTTCGAAGGAAAAAGCGGTGTCAACGCTCGCCAATCTCGCATCGCTCGCCGTCACCTCGGCCGACAGATACTGCAAGTCCGCGGCGTGCGTGAATCCACAGCCGGCCAACGTCGTCGCCTCGGGGACATGACGATCGACGAGCAGGCTTTGCGCCAAAGTCGCCCCGCGGTCGGTGAGCGATCGGAGCACGGCTCGAAGCAACGGGTCGGTCGTCCCCGGGGGCAGTAACTTGGTCCATTGTGGCGGCCAGACGACGGCAGCCCCGCCCGGTCGGATCTGCGCCCAAACGGCTCCGCACGTCGTGCCGTCGCGCGGATCGAGGCAGCGCCAAAGTTCGGCCAAAATGTCGTCGTCGACCTCCGCTGCCGTGATTAACCCCGCGGCAAACGGGCGGCGAACCTCGTCGGGCAGTCCGCGCAGGACCAGTTCCAGCGCCGCCGTCAGGGCCGCCCGGCCATGTTTTGCAGTAACCCGCTCGATAATCGCTTCGCCGGAGTTCATAGCCAGGAACATAGGCGAAATCGTGGCATTCGTCAGCCTCGGCTGCCTATAATCGGAGTCGCTTACGGCGAACCGTTCTTCGCCGTGTCGGTATCGGCGAGGATGATCACACATGAAACTGCGAACTGCGTCCCTACTCGGCATCGTGCTCGTCGCGGCGACTTCTTTCGGCCCCCCCAGCGCCGAAGCCCAAAACGCGCTCGATAAGCTCGAGCAGGAAGTGAAAGCCCCCGTCGCCGAACCGGGCTACCTGGGGATCGTGGCCGACGACGTTACCGACGCGATGCGCGGCGTGCGATTGATCGATGTGATCCCGGGCGGACCGGCGCAGGCCGCCGGCTTGCAGGCGGAAGATTACATCACGAGCATCGACGGCCGCGCCGCCGCATCGCTCGACGAAGTCGCGGCGATCTTGAGCGCCCATCCCGCCGGCGACAAGTTAGCCTTTATCATCCGTCGCGGACAAGAAGTTCGCCGCGTCGATGTAACGCTCACCAAACGACCGCCGCCGGATCAACGACGCTTCAACAATTTCGGACGCGTGACCGAGCAAGACGGCCCGCTGGTTCAGCCCCCCGTCCCGACGCTCGCCCCGGCACCGAACCCCATTCCACCGACCGCGCCCAATGCGATTACCGGCCCCGTGCCGCCTGAAACGTTGCCGATTCCCGGTCCGCGCGTGATTCCGCATCCGCCGACGATCGTTGCTCCGGAAGACGACCGGACCCGCCGACCGTTGCCTCCCTTTCCGCCGGCAGCTCAGCAGCCGCCGACCGAAGCAACGGCGACGACGGCACCGGCAGGAGAACAACGCGTGTTGCTCGGTGTGCGCGCCGTTCCGGTGACGCCCGAACTACAAGCGGCTCTGAATCTGCCGGAGCCGCGTGGGGCGTTGATCGTCGACGTTCGCGAAGGTTCGCCGGCGCAACGCGTCGGACTCCCGCTCGAAGCGGTCATCGTGGCCATGGACGGCAAGCGGATCGATTCGCCCCAAGACTTGGCCGACGGCGTGCTGGCTCGCGGCGAAGGAGCAACGATCAAGCTCTCTTACTTCCGCTACGGTCAGTTGTATGAACGATCGATTCGTCTCGGCGGCAACGACGCGACGCCTGCCGGCCCCGTTGCAACGCCGCCGATGAGCATTCCCCCGTCGGTCGTGCCGCCGTCGCTTCCGCCTGCAGACGTGACTCCCACTCCGTTGCCGCCAAGCACGGTCCCGCCGTCACCGTCTGCGCCGAGTTTAACGCCGCCAAGTTTAACGCTGCCGCAGCCGCCGATCGCCCCGACGGCGCCGCCTCCGCCGGCCACTCCGGTCGAGAGCGAAGCCGAGGCTCTGCGCCGTCGCGTTCGCGAATTGGAATCGCGACTGTCCGAGATGGAAGCACAACTGAAGGCGAAACAGAAGTAGCCAGGGGAAGCAGGAGGCCGGAAAGAAGATCGTCATGATGGACCCCGACGGCCTCAAACTCTGGCTCTACTTCATCACCACCTGGGTCGTGTTTTGGTCGACGGCAGGCGGGATCGTCTGCCATAAGCTCGGCAGGCCGGCATGGAAAGGAATCGTGCTCGGTGGCATTCTCGCGCCGGTCGGCATCCTGATCGCCTTGGTCACGCACGACGACGGCAAGGACTTGCCCCGCTAACGACGGCGAATCTGCTGCGAAAAGTCCGGTGCTTCGCGCGCCTTGTAAGCCAAGTCGGTAATGCGGGCCGCTCGCCGCGTCTCGTCGAACGAGTACGGCGTCTTCAACAGCCCGGCATCGTAGGCCAGCCGATCGCTTAATCCCGGCAGCAGCACGCGATAGTCGTACTTGATTCGCCCCGGCGAAAGCTGGTTCACATGATCGACGATGTTCGTCGTGCAGTTGTTCGTCAGCGTGTTGTAGAACTCCGGCTTATCGCGGAGCTTGTTCACGCGGGCCAGCACGTCTTCGAACATCTTGCGAGTGAGCTCGGGCGTGGCTCGCGTTTCGTACAGATAGACGTCGTTCAGACGATGGTTCGAACGCAAGCCAATGAGATCGCGCTCGTCGGCCAAGACGTACATGATCTCGTACTTGTTGAACAACGCGGCGATCGGCTGATACGTCTCCCCTTGTTCTTTGCGAATCTCGACGCTGACGCCGAGATACTCTTTGTCGCCGAATCCGAAGCTGAGCATCGTGTGCGCCAACTCGGGCGTCTCCGGAAACGGCACCCGTAAGAAATCGACTGACTTCAACTGCTTCAGGTCGTACGTCTTGTCGTAGTGGCGAACCTCGTAGACGCTTTCGCTTTTGTAGTCGCAATCGCGAATGTTGTGGATCGTCACGATGTCGCCGTCGATCTCGGCATACGGCAGCGTCGCTTGATCGCGCGACCAAGTTCGCATGTTCGACGGCTCCAATCGCGCGCAACCGCCGCCGAATGCGCACGACGTCGTCAGCAAGACGACGGCGCAAACCCGACGATAGAGCGGTATTCGAGACGCAAACATGGCGTTCTCGCGACAAGCGATCGAAACGAAGCAGAGCGCGGTCCTTATCGGACCGTCGCCGGGAAGGTAGACTGAGGGGACCGCGTAAATATCTGAGTGACGTTCCGAAAGCAAGACGAGTTGCGTGCCGGCATGACTAGCGACTCTCCCCGCTGTGAACTTTTAGCCCCGGCCGGGGAATGGGAGTCGCTGCGCGCTGCGGCGGCCAACGGGGCCGACGCCGTCTACTTCGGCCTCGCCGAGTTCAACGCCCGCCATCGGGCGGCCAACTTCACGGTCGACGAATTGCCGCAAGCGGTCGACTATTTGCATCGCCGCAACGTGCGGGCGTATGTGACGATGAACACGCTCATCTTCAGCGATGAGTTGAACGACGCCGCCCGGATGATCGCTGCGATCGCCGCCGCCGGCACCGATGCCGTCATCGTGCAGGACCTGGGGCTGGTGCGATTGATTCGCGCCGTCGCCCCGGAGTTGCCGATCCACGCCAGTACGCAAATGACCCTCACCGAGCCTCGCGGCCTGGAGTACGTCCGCAAGCTCGGAGTCGAACGGGCAATCGCGGCCCGCGAGCTTTCGCTCGACGATATCCGCAAGATCCGCGCCGCCTCGATCCTGCCGTTGGAAGTCTTCGTGCACGGCGCGCTCTGTGTGGCATACAGCGGCCAGTGCCTGACGAGCGAAGCGCTCGGCGGACGGAGCGCGAACCGCGGACAATGCGCTCAAGCGTGTCGGTTGCCGTACGACTTGGTCGTCGATGGGCAAACTCGCGATCTCGGTGAAGTCGCGTATCTGCTGAGCCCACAGGACTTGGCGGCGTTCGACTTGATCGACGAGCTCGTCGCGGCCGGTGTTTGCAGTTTGAAGATTGAAGGCCGCCTAAAAAGCCCGCACTACGTCGCCGCGACGACGCAAACGTATCGCGCCGCGCTCGATGCGGCTTTGGCCGAGCGTGAATTCGTGCCGACGCGGCAACAAGAACTCGATTTGACGCAAAGCTTCTCACGAGGTTTCTCGCCGGGATTCTTCGGCGGCAACAATCATCAGCAACTCGTCGTCGGGCGGTTCCCCAAGGCGCGCGGCGTTCGCGTCGGGACGGTCGTCGGCACCGTGCGTCACGGCGTCGTCGTTGAACTCGATGCCGCCCACGATGCTGCGATCGTCAAGCCGGGCGATGGATTGGTATTCGACGAAGGGCATCCGGACCAAGACGAGCAAGGGGGCCGAATCTATGAAGTTCGCCCCTGTGCGAACTCGCGGCAGTTGGAGATCGCGTTCGGCGAAGGGGCCGTGAACTTGCAGGCTTTGTCGCCCGGGGCGATCGTCTGGCGGACGGACGATCCCGACATGCGTCGTCGCATGGAGCGATCGTTTAATCGCGAAGGGGTCGCCAAACGCGAGACGATTCATTTTCAACTCACGGGCCGCATCGGCGGCATGCTGACGTTGGAAGCCCGTGACGATTCAGGACGCCGCGGTACGGCCGACTGGTCCGGCCCGCTCGAAGCGGCGCGCAAGCACCCGCTGACGGTAGCCTCGGTTCGCGAACAACTCGATCGCCTGGGAGACACGCCGTTCTCCGTCGGCGCGATCACGCTCGATTTCGACGTGCCGCCGATGGTGCCGAAAAGCGTGTTGAACGATTTGCGACGCCGGGCGGTCGAGACGCTGCTGTCGACGAAGCTTCATGTCGCAATGCAGCGTTCGGTGCGGATCGAGGCGTTAAGCGACCTGCGCGCGGCCGCGAAACCGCAAGCGGCGGGATCGGCGTCAGCGGTCCCCTCACTGCATGTGCTGGTACGATCGTTGGAGCAGTTGGAGACGGTGCTGGCTTGGACGCCCGGCGACTTGCTGCCGCGGCCGGCGTCGGTCTATTGCGACTTTGAAGATGTACGCCGTTATCGCGAGGCGGTAATCGCGGCTCGTGCGGCAGCGATGCCCGTCACGTTGGCGACGTTGCGTGTGCTCAAGCCGGGTGAAGAAGGTTTGCTACGGCAGATCGCGAAGTGCGAGCCCGACGGCGTGCTGGTCCGCAATCTGGCCGCCTTGACGTTCTTTGCGGAAGAAACGCCGCAACTGCAGCGGATCGGCGACTTTTCGTTGAACGTGACGAATGAACTGACCGCCGATCTGATGTTACGCGAGGGGCTGACTCGCATCACGCCGGGCTATGATCTGAATTGGGAGCAACTCGGGGCGATGCTCGGTCGCAGCGATGCCTCGCGCTTTGAAACAGTGGTACACCAGCACATGCCGATGTTCCACATGGAGCATTGCGTGTTTTGTCACACGCTATCGACCGGCACCGACGCCACGAACTGCGGCCGGCCGTGCGACGTGCATCAGGTTTCGTTGCGCGATCGGACCGGGGCCGAGTTCCCGTTGTTGGCCGACACTGGTTGCCGCAACACCGTGTTCAACGCGTTGCCGCAGTCGGCGGCGGAGTACTTGCCCCGAATGCTGCAACTCGGCCTGCGGCACTTCCGCGTCGAGTTGCTGCGAGAAAAGGCCGCAGACGTGGGGCCGGTGCTCGATCGTTACGCGCGAGTGATGTCGGGCCAGGATGACGGTCGTCGTGCTTGGCGCGGGCTGCAGGTACTCAACCAACTCGGCGTCACGCGAGGCACGCTGGGGCGCGTTTAATACGCCCCGCGACGACTCAACACGCTGAGCGGCGTACCGACGAGCATCTTCAGATCGGTCCAGAGATTCTGGTGCTCGACATACCAGAGGTCCATGCGGACCCAATCTTCGAAGCCGATTTCGCTGCGGCCGCTGATCTGCCAGAGGCAAGTCAGTCCCGGCTTGACGGCCAGGCGACCGAATTGCCAGGCGCGATACTGGGCGACTTCCGACACCACCGGCGGTCGTGGGCCGACGAGCGCCATGTGCCCGAAGAGGATGTTAAAGAGCTGCGGCAACTCGTCGATGCTGAACGAACGCAGATAGCGACCGAGGGTCGTGATCCGCGGGTCGCGTCGGTTCTTGAAGATCGGGCCGTCTTTTTCGTTCTGTACTTGCGCTTGAAGTTGGTGTGCATCTAGTCGCATCGTGCGGAACTTGTACATCGAGAAGAGTCGACCGCAATGGCCGACGCGTTGTTGGCGGAAGATCGGCCGGCCGCCGGTCGTGATCGTCAGCACGGCGAAGACGATGAGCATCAGCGGCGCAAAGGCCGCAAGCAGCAGCAAAGCACCGACGATGTCGAGCGTCCGCTTCACGGTCAGATAGACCGGAGAACGATTACCGGACGGATGCACAAGCCAATCGCGCCCGCCAAGCCAGGCCCCGACGTCGGGCATCGGCGCGAGATCTTCATCCACACGCGGCACGATAAACGAAGGAACACCGCCGCGCGACGACGGCGGTCGCGGCGCGATCCGACTCTGCGGCAGGGAAGTGCTCGTCGTATCGTTTGTAGCGGGAATTGGAGTGGTAGCGGGCGTTTCGTGGGCAACCGACATGACGAGCTTTCGCACGTAGGGCTCGAGGAGCAAGATTTCGACGACGAAGCATTCAAAAGCAAAGCCGATGCCTGGAGCCTGCGACGCACAGCGTCTGCCCGGCTGCCCTGCACTTAACTCGATAGCCGGCAGTCGGTTGCGTGTGCTCGAAACGAACGGGATGAACGGCGTGCTTCATCGTCGAGGTTGCCGATCCGCGACGTCGTGTTGCGTTGCGGCAACATCGGTTCGCAACATCATCACCGCGACGGTCCGGTAGTAGCGGATTTGTCAGTCGAGGCGATCGCTCCGAACCGCCGGGCGCAACGGTAAAAACGATCGGCCAAACTCGGATACACGACGACGATTGGGGGAATTTTCGATGCTCGGTGCGACGATGGGACTATCAGTACCATCACGCTAGCGAGTTGCACGTTTCACGTGTCCAGTCAACTCGGCGTGGCGGCGTGTGCCCGTCCCTGTGCGGGAAAGGATCTCCCGATGAAGACATCGATCATGAAGTTCGCGGTGGCGTTCGGTGCGGTCGTGGCGACTGCACCGGCCTACGGCCAGTATCAAGGTCCGGCGCAAGGCGGTGCCTATCGCGCACCGGTTTACTCGCCGCGCGCCGCTGCCCAATCGCCCGGACAGGGGCGTCCGCAGTTCACGGCCTCGCGGCCGACGACGCCGATCGCTCAGCAGCCAGTGCCGTCGTTCCGTCCGGTCAACCCGCCGTCGCAAGCGACGACGCGGATCTTGATGGCCAGTCGGACGGCGGCCACCACGCCTCCTCCGACTCCGGTTCGTGCGCCGGCGAACACCGCGCAGGCCGCGCCGCAAGCGAATCCTTCGATGTGGCAGCCGTCGATGAACGCTCAAGATTGGAACCCGCCGACGCCGTCGATGCACACGAACATGGGGGCGGGCGGCTATGGTGCCCAACAGCAACCGCAAGCGGCTCCCACGGACGGTAATGTGCCGTCGGGCGACGGCGGCGGCGGTGAGTACGGCGCCGACGGATGCGCACCGGACTGCGGCGGGTGCTGTCTCTTCAGCCACGGCTGCTGCCACTGTCTATTCGGTCACGGCTGCTTCTTCCGCTCGCCAGGCGATATGGTGCAGCACATGCCGTTCTTCGGCACGACGCACGGCTACTACTACTTCCGTCCTTACCACGTGATGCACGTCTTCTCGCAACAAGAGTTGGCGACGCGCTGGGGCGGCGACCCGCGAAACCCGTACGACAACACGATGTTCCAACGGGTCTACCAGCAGATGGGAGTCGACGTGAAGTCGACGACGCCGACGAACAACACGATGCCGTCGAACATCGGCCAGCCGACGATGTCGCCGGAGTACGTGACGCCTAATCAAGGCATGCCGACGCCGACCCCGGTGCCGATGTACCAGCAAGTTCCGCAAAACATGCAGGTGCCGCAAGCGCCGGGTATGAGCTTGCCGGCGGTTCCGTCGCCGAACGGGATCGGCCCGGGGGGACAAATCGAGTACGTCCCCGGCCCGACGCGATAACGAAGTCGACGTCCGCTGCGACACAAAACGAAGAGAGCCCAGGAACATGATTCCTGGGCTCTCTTCGTTGGTACCTTGATCAGATCGACTGACCTGGATCGACGACCCGCTCCGATGCCGTTGGCAATCAACGTACGGCGGAAGCTCCGCCGACGAGAGGCGGGTAAGGTCCGCCGGCGTTCAAGGCCGCGGCACCCGCATCGTTTGCCGGACCGCCGGTTGCGCCGGTTTGCTGTTGCGCGGTTCGCGGTTGGCTCGTCGGCTGCAAGTACTGCGGCTGCGGTTGGGCCTGATAGCTGTACGGCGTCGGGATGGAACCGATCGCATTCGACGGTTGGCCCGGCGGCGGGAGTTGTGCGTTGTTTGGGTTGGCACCGGGCTGTGGCGCGGGATTGTTATTGTGCAGCAAATAGGGGCGCGTCGGCGGCGGCGAATTCGGAGTCGCCGTTTGCGACGCGGCCAGTTGTTGGACGGCCGAGCCTGGCGCGGCG
>CAMCTH010000030.1 GCA_945877965.1 Planctomicrobium piriforme
GCTTCTTTCCGAGCCGCGCACGTCAGTAAGCGGTTCTGCTCGGCACGACGTAACAACATCGCACCGTCGTTACGACCGTCACGATCGCACCGGCGTTGCGCCGCCTTCGCGACGTAGAGTTGCACAACTGTCAACTCTGCGGAGCGTCCCGTGTTTCGATCTCGTCTCAGTCTTTTCGTTCTCGGCTTCGTCGCTATCTGCCCGGTGATCGCGGCCGCCGCCGAGCCGGCCCGTTGGACGTTGGCCCTCAAGCTAAACAATCAGTTCCTCGAAGGGACGCCGCTCGTTTCCAACAAGCAGGAAGTGGTGCTGCTCTCGCGCGACGGCAAGTTGTGGACGTTTCATCCCGAAGACGCCAAGGACTTTCGCAAGGCGTCGAACACGTTTCGCGGCTACTCGGCGGCCGAGATGCGTGAGCGATTGTCGGCCGAGCTCGGTCGCGGGTTCGAAGTGACGCATACGGGTCACTATCTCGTCGCCGTACCGCGCGGATCAAAGGCCGATTGGGCGCCGCGATTCGAAGAAATGTATCGCCAGTTCGTGCACTACTTCAGCATTCGCGGTCTCGCACCGCGCGAGCCCGAGTTTCCGCTCGTCGCCATCGTCTTTCCTACTCAAGAAGCGTTCCAACGTTACGCTCGGGCCGAAGGCTCGCCGTTTGGGCCGAACTATCTCGGGTACTACTCGGGGCGTTCGAATCGCGTCGCCTTGTACGATCAACAGACGACCGGCGGCAATTGGAGCGACAATGCCGACACGATCATCCACGAAGTGACGCACCAAACGGCTTACAACACCGGCGTGCATCGCCGCTTCGCCGACGTCCCGCGCTGGCTGGTCGAAGGATTGGGCACGATGTTCGAAGCCCGCGGCGTTTGGAACTCGCGGAGCTACTCGAAGTTGCAAGACCGCGTGAACGTCGGCCGACTCCGCGACTTTCAAAGCAGCGTCGCGCGGCGGAAGCCGGGCCTGACGGCCGAGTTGATTTCGAGCGATCGAATGTTCGAGACCGACATGATCGGAGCGTACGCCGAGGCTTGGGCCTTCTCGTTCTATCTCTCAGAAAAAATGCCCAAGAAGTACTGCGATTATCTGAGCCTGACGGCGAAACGACCGACGTTCACCGACTATCCGGCCGGCGAGCGAGTCCGCGACTTCACGACGATCTTCGGCGATTTGAAACTCTTGGAGTCGCAGTTCTTGCGGTTCATGGCCGAGCTGAAGTAGTATTTCAGCCCTGCTCGCGACGTTTGCGTCCGACGACGCTCGCGTCGTCGCGCGCCGCCCCCAACCGCTTACGCCTACTCCGAGGATGCTCCGATGATCATGGACCGATTGGCCAACGCCGAACTATATTTCCCGCTGCACAAACGGTTCGCGGCGGCCTTTGAGTTCCTCCGCACGCGCGGGTTCGAAAAGCTGACCGACGGCGAGCACGAACTCGACGGCCGGAAGCTGTACGTCAACATCCACGGCTCGCCGGGCCGCGGACACACCGGAGCCAAGCTCGAATCGCATCGCAAATACATCGACATCCAATACGTCGTCTCGGGCATCGACGAGATGGGCCTGAAGCCCGCCGCCGATTGCACGAACGTCGAACTCGATTACGAAGAGAAGCGCGACGTCTCGCTCTATCTCGATGCACCGACCAGTTGGGTGAGCGTGCCGACCGACTCGTTCACGATCTTCTATCCCGACGACGGCCACGCCCCGCTGGCCTGCAGCACGCCGGTCCGCAAAGCGGTCGTGAAGGTGCAGATCGAAGATTAGCGCTGAAACCTGTAGGGAACGCCCTCCGTGGCGTTCCGCGCGCCGGAAAAAAGCTCACGCAAAGGCGCGAAGGCGCTAAGCGATCAAAGAGAAATGCAATTCCCTCCTTCTTCTTTGCGCCTTCGCGCCTTTGCGTGAGATCTTCTGCCCAAGTCAGCGAAGATCGAGAAGTTGCCGCAAGTCGGAGATTCGCGGGGCGATCTCGGGGTGTCGCGAGTCGCGATCGATCAGCAGGGCCTGCAGTCCGGCGGAACGTGCGCCGTGGAAATCGTTGACGACGTCGTCGCCGACGAAGAGCGGACGATCGTCGAAGGAACTTGCGGCTGCAAGGAAGAAATTCACTGCGGGCTTTCGATACCCAAGTTGCGACGAGGCCCAAACGCGATCGGATCGAATCTTGGGAAAGTGCGCGGCGATGATCGGGCCGAGCCGCGCGTCGAAATTCGAGGCGACGCCGATCTGCACGCCGCGACGGCTCAACTCGGCGATCGTCGCAATCGCGTCTTCGTACGGCTCCCACGCCACCGGTCGGGCGAAATGCCGCCACAGTTCCTGGAACGCCGCTTCACGATCTTCCACGTCGTCCAACACCGCGGCCACGATCGCCTGCCAGCGTCGCACCTCGCGTTCTTCGCTCGTGCGGCACTCCGGGTCATTGCGATCCGCCTCTTCCTCGGCGGCAAACGACGAGCGAAAGCGGCGGCCGATCTCGCCGAGCGAATGACGCGATCCGAACCGCCGGCCGATCTGTTCGTAGACCTCATCTACCGACGGTTCGGCGTAAATCAACGTTCCGACGGCATCGAACAACACGGCTCGCGAAGTCGTCATGACACAACCGCCCTGCTCTAGCGAATGAGCCGCATGATGTCGTTCGACAGCGCGAACAGCATCAATCCCAACAGCGAAAAGAGGCCCAGCGTGTTGAGCGCGATGAACAATTTCTCCGGCGGCGGACGGCGGAAGATTCCTTCGTAGATCAGAAAGACCATGTGTCCGCCGTCGAGCACGGGGAACGGCAAGAAGTTGAGCACCGCCAGATTGCAG
This sequence comes from Planctomicrobium piriforme, assembly GCA_945877965.1. GTDB lineage: Bacteria > Planctomycetota > Planctomycetia > Pirellulales > PNKZ01 > CAMCTH01. The sequence continues at coordinate 2,821 of CAMCTH010000030.1, forward strand.
CTCAGCATCATCACGAACAGCAGCAACTGCGCGAAGCCTTGCGAAGCCGATTGGCCGGCCTGATCGGCGATCGTGATCACGCCCCCGACGTTACTCGCCGGAATTTGCCCGATGAACAACGCATGCAAGAAGCGATAGACCTGCGTCAGCGAGTCGCGGGTGTCGTACCAGGCATAATCGACCGCCTCGCTGAACGAATCGGCGCGGCGCAGTTCGCGGCGCGGTTCGAAGATGAAGCCGCGATCCGACTCGAAGAAACCGGGGAGGTCGGCGGGTTCGATCACGACGGTTCGCTTATCCTCGGTCGTCAGTTCGATCTTGGTGCTCGGTCGAACCGATTGCAGCAGGACCGTGGCGATCCAGGGCCAGTTGTTCGAGTCGGCATCGACTAGCGGCACCGTGATCGGCTTCGCCTTCTCGCCGCTCGCCAGGGGTTCGTCCGACGGAATCGTCTTGAGTTGTGTGAGGACGTCGCCCGCTCGGAGCCCCGACTTGGCGGCCGGCCCGATCGCGTCGACTTCGACGACGACCGGCTTGATCGGCAAGGCGATGCCGAGCGTCGGGATCGATAGCGGCGCTCCCGCCATGAGCGGCGTCTCGGCGTAGTCGGCGGCGCGCGGCATCACTTCGATTTCGACCGCAGTGCCTTTCGGATCGGTCGGCGTCGTCCGCAGCAGCGACAACTTCCAAGCCGTCTGCGGCGCAGCCGCTTGCTTGCGACGCAACCGTTCGGCCAACGTCGCCGGGTCGCCGATCGGTTGCCCGTCGATGAGCAGCAGCTTATCGCCCGGCTGCAACTTGGCCGCTGCTGCGGGGGAGTTCTTCTGCACGAAGGCGATTGGGCCGAGTTCGAGCGTCAAACCCAACGTCCGCCACGGCGCGACCGGGACGACGCTCTTCACTTCCGTGACGGCTTCTTTGCCGGCGGCGTCGGTCGTCTTGCGACGGACGACGACGTCGAGCGGGGCGTCGGCCTCGACGGTCAGCGCGGCATCGACGTCGGCGAAGGTTTTGATCTCGCGATCGTTGATCTTGATGATCTCATCGTGGAGTTGCAGCGGCGGAGCGGAGCGGCTCGCGGCACTTCCCTCCATCACGGGCGTGGCCCCTTCGCGGCGGCCGCCGAGCTTGGTCAGCTGCGGACCGCCGATGCCCAACGTCGGCGGAATGTCGGGACGAATTTTGCGCGGCGTGATCGTCAGGTCGAACTCTTCGCTGCCGCGTTTCACGCGCATCGGCAGGCCGCGATTCAAATCGGCCAGCACGGCCCGCGACCGCAGATCGGCCTCGAAGCGCGGCTTTTCGATGCCGTCGACGTTGATGATTTCGTCGCCGTTGCGGAGATCGTTTTCCCAGGCCGCCCCGCCGGGCGAAACGGCGCTGACGGCGGCCGGCGTGTGTTCGACGCCGATCAGGTAGGCACCGATGGCGAACAGGAACGCGGTGATCGTGTTCATGATGACGCCGGCCGAGATGATCAGCATCCGCTCGGGAACCGATTGCGCCGGGTAACTGCGCGGGTCCCAAACGGCGGCGGCTTCGGCGGCGAGGGCCGGATCAATCGGCTTACCGGCGGCGGCCGCGGCCTTCGCGCGCTCGGCTTCTTCGGCCTGTTTCGCCGGGTTATCGGTCTGGCCGAGCATGTACACATAGCCGCCGAGCGGAATCAGGCCGATGCCGTATTCCGTTTCGCCCCAGCGGATTCGGCAGAGGCGCAGTCCATAGGGATCGAAGCCGATGTAGAACTTTTCGACTTTAACGCCGCAGAGCTTCGCCGCGGCGAAGTGGCCGAACTCGTGAATGAGAATCACGAGTCCTAGCGCGCCGATCCCTTGCGCTAAGTTCCCCCACCAAGCCCAATTGATTCCCGTCGCGGCGGCGATCAGTGACAAATCCAATTCTGCATCTCCCGTCGGGCCCAGCGGTCGCACTCGATCAAACGATCGAGCGTCGGGTGGGCTTCGAATTCATGTTGTTCCAACACACTACGACACGCGGGGACCACGTCGACGAAACGAATCTCGCCCGCCAAAAATTGCGCGACGGCCGCTTCGTTCGCGGCGTTCAACACGGCCCCGGCCGTTCCGCCGACGCGCGCCGCTTCGAGCCCCAACTCCAGGGCCGGAAACCGCGCCGGGTCGGGCGGAAAAAACTCCAACTTGTGCGACTGCGTCCAATCGAACTTCGTCGCCGGACTCGCACGACGTTCCGGATACGTCAGCGCGTACTGAATCGGCAGCTTCATATCGGGCGGGCTCAACTGAGCCACGATCGAGCCGTCGATGTATTCGACCAGCGAATGGATGACCGACTGCGGATGGACGACCACGCCGATTTCGTCGGCCGACAGATCGAACAGCCACCGCGCCTCGATGATTTCGAGGGCCTTGTTCATCATCGTGGCCGAGTCGACGGTGATCTTCCGTCCCATCCGCCAAGTGGGATGAGCCAGGGCCTCGTCGATCGTAACGGCCGCGAGTTGTTCGAGCGTGTAAGTGCGAAACGGCCCGCCGCTGGCGGTGAGCACGACGCGGCGGACGTCGCAACGTCGGCCGCACTGCAACGCTTGAAAGACGGCGCTGTGCTCGCTGTCGACGGGGATGATCGCGGCTTTTCGCTCGGCGGCCAGAGCCGTCACGAGTCCGCCCCCCATGACGAGCGTTTCTTTGTTGGCCAGCGCGACGGTCTTGCCCGCCTCGAGCGCGGCCCAGGTGCTGTGCAGTCCCGCGCTGCCGACGATCGCCGTCAGCACGACGTCGACCTCGGGCAAAGCAGCAACGCGGACCAAAGCCTCGGGCCCGACGAGCAACTGACACTCGGGCGGCAGATCGGCCTGCTTCAAACCGGCGGCGGTCTCAAGGTCGGCGGCGACGACGTACTGCGGGCGGAATTGGTGGGCCTGGCGGACCAGCAATTCGGTGTTCGCAAAGGCCGACAGAGCCGCGGCCCGGAGCCGTCCCTCGCTCGCCGCAATCACTTCGAGCGCGCTACGACCGATACTACCGGTCGAACCGAGCACGGCGACGTTCTGGGAAGTGGGTAGCATCCGGTTCGGCGTGTGCCGGCAGAGGTGGCGATGGCGCGTCGGCGACGCGTTGTAATCTCAAGCGAGGCAGCAAGTTCCGCGCATCGGGGCATTCTAGGGCGAACGCCCAAGACCGACAACCCGGCTTAGTCCCTTCGCGCCGTTTGGCGGGGTGCGTGGTACAATCAACTTATTCCCAGTTCGCGACCCAGATGAGCTGACTTAGCCGATGAGCAAAACTCCTCCGCCGCCCCGCCCTAAGACGACCGAAAAGAAGCCTGCTCCGGTCGGTAACAACGTGGTCTGGTATCTGCTGGCATTGGGGGTCGGCTGCCTGGCGGTGCTCACCTTCTTCGGCAATCGGCTGGAAAAAGAGATCCCGTATCTCGAACTGGTCCGCCTGATCGAGCAAGGTCACTACGAAAAAGCCAAAGAACGCCCGGCCGCCAAGCCCGGCTTTATCGACGTCGCCGAGCAATCGACGACCGGCGTCCGTCGCGTCTACCGCTACTCCGACCTGGCGGCCGTGAAGGTGACGCCGACCGACGTGACCGGGACCGTCACCTACGAACAACTCGAACCGGCCGAGCACACCGAGCCGAAGAAGAACGTCGCCTTCCGCACGGGCCGCTTAGGCCTGGAAAACGACAACGGCTCGCTCCTCGAACTCCTGAAGAGCAACGGCTTCACCGACGTCCGGGCCGAGAACGGTCCGAGTGCTCTGCGCATTTACATGCCGCTGCTGGTGATGACCGGCCTGTTCGTCGTGTTCCTCATCTTCATGATGAAGCGACTCGGCGGCGCCGGCTCGCCGATGGCATTCGGTCGCAGCCGCGGCAAGATGTACGCTCAGGAAGATATCGGCGTCTCGTTCGAGGACGTCGCCGGCGTCGACGAGGCGGTGGAAGAACTCCGTGAAGTCGTCGAGTTCTTGAAGAGTCCTGAGAAGTATCAGCGTCTCGGCGGTCGAATTCCGAAGGGGATCTTGCTCGTCGGCCCTCCGGGCACCGGCAAGACGTTGCTCGCCAAAGCGGTCGCCGGCGAGGCGGGCGTGCCGTTCTTCAGCCTGTCGGGCTCCGACTTCGTCGAGATGTTCGTCGGCGTCGGTGCGGCCCGCGTCCGCGATATGTTCCAGCAGGCCGAAGCGAAATCCCCCTGCATTATTTTCATCGACGAACTCGATGCACTCGGCAAGACGCGCGGCGCGAGCGTCGTCGGCGGGCACGACGAGCGCGAACAAACCTTGAACGCGCTGCTCGTCGAGATGGACGGCTTCGAGAGCAACAGCGGCGTCATCATCCTGGCGGCCTCGAACCGACCCGAAACGCTCGACCCCGCCCTGCTCCGCCCCGGTCGCTTCGATCGCCATGTGCTGGTCGATCGGCCCGACGTCCGCGGCCGCGAAAAGGTACTGCAAGTGCATGTACAGAACGTGAAGCTCGACGAATCGGTCAGTCTCAAGGACGTCGCCGGCATTACGTCGGGCTTCGTCGGCGCCGATCTGGCGAACCTCGTCAACGAAGCCGCGCTGCTGGCGGCTCGCAAAGGCAAGGCGGCCGTCGGCATGGAAGAATTCAACGACGGCGTCGAGCGCGTGACCGCCGGCTTGGAAAAGAAGCAGCGAGTGATGCACGTCGAAGAGAAGCAGCGGATCGCCTATCACGAAAGCGGCCATGCACTCGTCGCATCGTCGCTGCCGAACACCGATCCGGTCCACAAGGTCTCGATCATTCCGCGCGGCATCGGCGCGCTCGGCTACATGATGCAACGCCCCGAACAAGACCGTTACCTGATGACGCAAGGCGAACTCGAAAGCCGCCTGCAAACGCTGCTGGCCGGAACGCTGGCCGAGGAAATGATCTTCGGCGACGTCTCGACCGGAGCGCAAAACGATCTGGAGCGAGCGAGTGAGATTGCCCGCAGCATGGTGATGGACTACGGCATGAGCAAGCTCGGCCGCGTGAACTATCGCGAAAGCAATCGTTCGGCGTTCCTCGCCGGCAGCGGCGAACTCGGCCACAACCGCAGCTTCAGCGAACACAAGGCCCGCGAAATCGATCAAGAGGTCGAGCGGATCATCAACGACGCCCTTGAAAAGGTCCGAGGCATTCTGACTTCGCGCCGCAGTGCTCTGGTCGCCTGCGCCGATCGCTTGCTCGAAAAAGAAGTGATCGACGCTTTGGAACTGAAGCAGATCCTCGACCTGCACTCAGGGGGCCCGCAGTTGGTGCCCGGCACCGAAACGGCCCGCCGCATCGGCACCCCGGCGCTCGACATCGACGCATCAGAAATCATCGACCGCCCGTCGGCGCAAGGATCGTAAATAAGCGATCGGCGCTTTCGGTCCGCACTATCTACTTCTGCTCTTCGATCACCAGCGGGTGCTCGGAGTGGGCGTCGATGATGCGGATCGACGCTCGGCCCATGAGCAGTTCTTCGATGTGATGGCCGACGACCTCGGCTCGCCAGCCGCGAGCCAGCGTCGGCACTTGGCCGTCGGGATCGTGGATGCCGTTGAGGCGGTAGTTCACCAACTCGCGAACGTCGTTCGGCGTGCCGACGAGGCTCGGCGCGATCTCCGCCGCCCGACACAGACTGCCGAGCGCGGCCGACAGGAACGTTCCCAACAGCGTGAGATGCGAGTTCGTATCGGTCCGCACGACCGGCGGGCATTCCGAATCCGGGAGTTTCAACGCCCGATCGATCGCAGCGGCAAACTCCGGAATCGCCCGGCGAATTTCGGGACGCTCCATGCCGCGGATCGCGCCGAGGTGTTTGGGATCGGCGTCGCGGCGTTTGGCCATCTCGACGAGCAGATCGTCGCGCAGCACGAGACGAGGCGGCAGATTGCGTTGTTCGGATTCCCGTTCGCGCCAGAGCCACAACTCGCGTAGCACCGCCTGGCCGCGGCTCGGCAAGCCGGCGCCGCCGGTCGTACGCCGCCAACGTTCGCGAGTGAGCGAACCTTCGATGTCGGCCTGGAACACTTCCATTTCCGAGGCGAACCATTCGCTCCGCTTCAAGTCGGCCAGACGCTTGGTCAGCACGTCGTGCAACGGCAGCAAGTGTTGGACGTCGGCCAAGGCGTAAACGATTTGGCGATCGGTCAGCGGGCGGCGCCGCCAGTCGGTGCGAGTCTCCCCTTTTTGCGGCGTCTCGCCCAGCAACCGCGAAACCAAGTTGCCGTAGCCTGCCGGATACTCCATGCCGATCATGCCGGCCGCGAGTTGCACGTCGCATAGCCGAGCCAACCGTTTGCCGGTCGCGTCGATGGCAAAGAGCAACTCTTGCCGGGCCGCGTGGGCAATAACCTGATGCTGCGGGTCGGTTAGAATTTCCCAGAGCGTGCTCAGATCGAGCGGCGCGAGCGTGTCGATGCACCACGCCTCGTCGGCCGTGCCGACTTGGATCAGGCACAACTCCGGCTTGTAGGTGAACTCGGAAACGAACTCGGTATCGAACGCGATCCGATCGGCGCGACGCAACCGCTCGCAAAAGGCGTCGAGGTCGCGCTGCTGGGTGATGATCGCCGCCGTCACGTCGCCGTCCGGGTAAAAGTCGTGAGTCTACTCGCACGCTGAAGTGCGGCATTCTCGTCGGCCGACGTTCCCCTGGCAAGCCTTACCGGCGACGACGCGACGAATTTGGGTCGAATTCGCCGCTTGCTTGCCGCCTTCCCATCGCAGCAACTCATCGTTAGCCGCGAAAGAAGACGTACGTCACCAGCACGAACAGCGGGATCAGGATCGCGAAACTGTAGCCCATGTAGCCGAAGAAGCTCGGCATCTTGATCCCTGCTTTTTCGGCGATCGTCTTCACCATGAAGTTCGGGCCGTTGCCGATGTAGGTGTTGGCCCCCATGAAGACCGCCCCGAGGCTGATCGCCGCCAAGAGCTTGCCCGCCGACTCCGTCAGATTGGCCGGATCGATGTGGGCCATCTTGAAGAACACCAGATAAGTCGGCGCGTTGTCGAGTACGCTCGACAACGTACCGGTCGCCCAGAAGTATTGGGCCACGGACTTCACCGGCAGGTCGCTGCCGCGGACGTCGAGAATCTGCAACGCCGGTTGCATGCAAATGAAGATACCGATGAACAGCGCCGCGACCTCGACGATCGCGCCGTAGCTGAACTTGTTCTCTTCGCGGACCCGCGGCGATCCCATAATGAGCGACGCAGCGACCAATGCGAGTTGCACCGCTTCGCGCAAAAACAACCACGGATGCCAGTGCGTGCCGGGAAATTCCTTCGTCGGGCTCAGCAGCGCCGCCGCCAGGACGACGCCCACCAACAGCAACGCGTTCGGCATCAGCCCTTCAAACGTCATGCCGCGCACGCGCGTTTCGTCGCGTTTGATATCCTTCCGCGTCTCGCGCGGGTACGCAATCAGCGTGTCGCCGAGGAAGTAGATCACCAGCAACGCGCCGTTCACCAAGGCCCACTGTTTCCAGAGGCCGAGCGTCCAGAGGAAATCGACTCCCGACAAATAGCCAAGAAACAACGGCGGATCGCCGATCGGCAACAAGCAGCCGCCGCAGTTACAAACGATGAAGATGAAAAAGACGATCGTGTGCGCGACGTGTTTCCGCTCGCTGTTCGTTTCCAACACCGGCCGGATCAGCAACATCGCCGCGCCGGTCGTGCCGACGAAACTCGCCAACAACGCGCCGACGGCGAGGAACGCCGTGTTCGTGCTCGGATGGGCCGGCAAGTCGCCCGAGATCCGAATACCGCCGCAGATCGTGTAGAGCGAAAACAACAGGATGATGAACGGCACGAAGTCGTTGAAGATCGCGTTCTGAATGACGACCCAGGCCAAGTTGTAGGCCGCGGCGCCCGAGGGCTCGATGACCGCATGCCCCAAGAAGTGCCGCTCGAGCGAGTGGCCGTGCAAGAACGTGTAGTACGCCAAGGTCGCCAATCCCAAGCCGCCGGCGACGAGCAACTTATTTGAGTTCTGCTCCCACCAATGTTCCATCGAGTGCATCAGCGGAAAGACCGCGATGGCCCCGAGCAACAAACAGAACGGCAAGACCATGTAGTACGGCGGATGGAACGGCGCGGCCGCATGAGCTGCGTCAGCAGGAATCGCGGCGGCAGGTGCGGCAGCGGGAGCCTCAGCATGCGCCGCATCGCCGTGAGCCGCGTGGGCGTTGGTCAGCTCGGTCCCGCGCTGCGGCAATCCGCGAATCGCCGCCATCCCGTACGCCGCCAGCAAACCCATGATCAAAGCAAAAGCAAAATTTCTGCCCGGCCGCTTCGACCCCGATCCATGCTGATCCGACATGAGTACTTCCGCCGTAGGGAAATATTCCAAGAAGAGATGAGCCGCGGGCAGGCCCGCGGCGAAGTGGTGATTCTAACCTCCCCCGTCGACGACGAAAGGCCCGTCGCATTAAGATGTCGCTAGTACCGTCGTCCCTTTTGTGATCGCAAAACAATGAACGAAATTTGGTTACAGTCGAACCGCCGCACCGTCGTCGCCATCGCGCTGGCGATCGGCCTAGTCGGTCTGCTGTTCGCCGTTCTTGCATTCGGGATGATGCAAAGCGGCTCTGTCGTCGCCGCTCGCGTAAGTGGGTTCACGGCGGCGATCGTGATCGTCGCGGCCGCTGCAGCCGGCTATCTCGGCACTCGACCGCGATTGGCTTTCGACGGACGCAAACTCCGCATCCATATCGGCACCGCGCAGCCGGCCTTGATCCCGATCGAGCTGATCGAAGGCTTTTTGCTGGGCAAAGGACCGAGCTACCTCAGCGGCAAAGACGACTACAAAACCGAGACGAGCACGTTGATCGTGCGGATCGCCGAGCGGGCCCCCGAATGGGAAAAGGTGCCGACGAACGTCCGCGTCGCCGCTTGGTGCGGACATTACGTCACGCTCCGCGGCACCTGGACCGAGCCGCTGTCGGTCGACGTCGTCAACCGGCTGAATCAACGGCTGTACGAAGTGCAACAGGCGGCCAAGCAGTCGGCGGCGAACTCCCCGGCCGCACCACGCTCGACGACGGTGACGTCGTGACGCGGCTGCTCGTTAGCGTCCGCAACGTCGCCGAGGCGCGCACGGCTCTCGAAGTCGGCGTCGACCTGCTCGATCTCAAAGAACCGAACGACGGTGCGCTCGGCGCGGTCGCTCCGTCGATCGTCACCGAAGTCGTCACCCTTGTCGGCGATCGCATCCCCGTCAGCGTAGCGCTCGGCGAACTGCTCGACCTAACCCGCGATGGCGCAACACCGCTTGCGGTTTCGCGCGGCATCACGTTCTACAAGCTCGGCCTCGCCGGCTGCGCCTCGCAACCCAACTGGGTCGCCCGCTGGCAATCCTTCATCCAATCCCAACCGCAGACGAGCAACCCGGTCGCGGTCATCTATGCCGACGGCGAAGCGACGAACGCCCCGAGCGCCGACGAAGTGCTCGCCGCCGCCGAGTTCGTCGGCAGCCGCACCGTCTTGGTCGACACCGCAATCAAAGACGGTCGCGGCCTGCTCGAACATTGGTCGCTCGAAACGTTACAACATTTCCTGAGCGATGCACGTCGCCGCGGTTTCACGACCGTCGTCGGCGGCGGCCTGACGCTCGACACGATTCCGCGCGTCGCCGCCTGCCGGCCCGATTACATCGCCGTCCGCGGCGCAGCCTGCTCCGGTCCGCGAACCGGAACGCTCTGCGCCGCCCGACTGTCGGCCGTCAAAGAACGTCTTTCCCCGCTTACTTTCGCCACCTGACCGGAGCCCGGATGTCGCCGTCACGCCTCGCTAAAACGCTGACCGTCTCGATCGATCGACCGGCCGCCGAAGCCTACGCATTCGTCTCCGATGCCGCGAATCTGCCGCAATGGGCGACCGCGTTCGTCAAATCGATCCGCAACACCAGCCTCGGCTGGATCGCCGAGACGATCGTCGGCACGGTCGAAATCGAGTTCGTCCCGGCAAACGACTACGGCGTCGCCGATCACTTCGTCCGCCTCGGGCCGGGCGTCGAAGTCCGCGTCCCGATGCGCGTGCTGGCCCACGACGCCGGCAGCGAGGTGCTCTTCACGCTGTTCCAATCGCCCGACATGGACGAAAGCAAATTTGCCGCCGATGCGGCTCTCGTCGCCCGCGATTTGCAAACGCTCAAGACGGTGCTGGAACAGCGCTAGTCACCCACACGCATTACGTCGTCAGCCCATGCTCAGCAGCCCAGCGACGGATTGCATCATCGTCGACGCGAGGCAAATAGCTGTACTGCGGATGGCGACCTTCTTTGTACGGACTGTTCCGCGCCGCGTTATAGCAACAAATCAACGACCACCGTGGGTCCGGCGACGTGTTCTGATCGCTGCGATGCAATAAGTTGCCGTGGAAGAAGAGCGCGTCCCCCGGCTCCGCTTCGACGTACTCCAGCTCAAACTTCTGCATCGCCTGATCGATGCGCTCTTGCTCGATGCCGACCTGATCGCCGGTCTTGCCGTGCTCGAGTCGTCCCATCTCCTGCGACCCGCGCAGCACTTGCAGGCAGCCGTTCGCTTTCGTCGCGCGATCGACGGCGATCAAACAGCTGGCCATGTGGGGCAGCAGGCAGCCGTTGTTGTACCAATAGCCGTAATCCTGATGCCATTCCCACGCGCCGCCGACGAGCGGCTCTTTGAGCATCATCTTGAAGTGATAGAGATACACTTCTCCTTCGAGCACCTGCTCCATCCGATCGACGATCCGCCGCGACTGCGCGAAGACGCTGTACAGATCGTCGCCCGGATGATTGTAGAGCGCCAACTTCGTGACCTGCCCAGTCGAGTCTTTGCGGCCGTAGGCATCGCCGCGCAGCCGTTCGTCGCCGCGACCGTACTTGAGCAGCAGCGTCATCTCCTCGCGATCGAAGAGTTGCCGCACGAAGAGATAGCCGTCGCGCCGCCACGCGGCCAAGTCGGCCTCCGTCAAAGGCTGATTCAGCGGACCGGTCACCGTCGCCATGATCGACTCCTTCCCCGATTGAGTTCTTACTCATATCAGTATCGTCCGCCAACTGATCTGACGACAAGTCGCAAATCCGCGTCAAACCCGCCGTTTCCGGCACGATTGCCGCAGCAAACATCGCGGCTGATATGAAATACCGATCTGGTATGAACCGCATCTCGACCGTGGGTCCTTGGTTCGCAACGACGAACAGAGTAGAACCCGGCAATCGCTCCTCACACCTCTTACCTGAAACCTCGCACCTCTCATGAAAGCCGCTTTCATTCGCCAGCCCGGCCCGCCGACGAACCTAATCTACGACGACCTGCCGACGCCCGAACCGCGCGGCAGCGAAGTGCTCGTCCGGGTCGGCGCGGTCTGCGTCAATCCGATCGACACCTACATTCGCTCCGGCGCGATCAAGGCGAACTTGCCGTTGCCGTTCATCGTCGGTTGCGATCTGGCCGGCACTGTCGAGAAAGTCGGGCCCGAGGCGAAACGATTTAAACCGGGCGACCGCGTTTGGGGAAGCAACCAAGGTCTCGCCGGTCGACAAGGGACGTTCGCCGAGTATGCCGCGGTCGACGAAGGCTGGCTCTATCCGACTCCGGCAAACGTCAGCGACGAATCGGCGGCCGCGGCGGCGCTCGTCGGCATCACGGCGCATCTCGGTCTCACCAAGGCAGGACTCCAGGCCGGCGAGACGTTGTTCGTCCACGGCGGGACGGGCGGCGTCGGCTCGAACGTCGTTCAAATCGCCAAAGCGATCGGAGCCCGCGTCGCGACGGTCGGCGGCAGCGATGCGAAGGTCGCCGACTGCAAACAACTCGGAGCCGATGCGGCCTGGAACTACAAGACGGACGACGTCGACGCGCGGCTCAAAGAGTTCGCCCCCGGCGGCGTCGATGTTTGGTGGGAAACGCTCCGCGAACCCGACTTCGATCGAAGCATCGCGCTGCTGGCCGCGCGCGGACGTTTCATCCTCATGGCCGGCCGCGACGCTCGGCCGACGTTTCCCGTCGGGCCGTTCTACACCAAGAATTGCACGCTGATCGGCTTCGCGATGTTCAACGCGACGCAAGACGAGCAACGCCGCTGTTCCGAAGACCTCAACCGCTGGCTAAGCGAAGGGAAACTCAAACCGCGGATCGACCGCGTCCTGCCACTCAGCGAAGCCGCCGCCGCCCATCAACTCCAGCAAGAAAACACGCTAGAAAAGAAGGGAACGCTGGCAGGAAAGATCGTGTTGAAGCCGTAACCGGATAATTCACCACGGAGGCACGGAGGGCACAGAGACGGAAAACTTAAGATTCTTCTCCGTGTCCTCCGTGGTGAAAATCATTCCGCCGATTCTTCCGAGCAAGCCGCATCGAACAGCTGTTGGAATCGTTCCCGGTTTCGGGCCGTGTAGCCGCGGAAGTCGTTCCACAATTCTTCGCCGTCGGCGTAATCGAGCGAGCGGGCCAGCTTCGCGAGCTCCATCTCGTCGGTCGGCAAATCGTTGCGGGCCGTCAAACTCAGCAATCGCAACCGACTTTTGAGCGTCCGCAAATAGCGATAGTCGGCATTCAGAATTTCGTAGTCGGCGCTGTTGATCCGCCCCGCCTGATGCAGCGCGATCAGCGAGGCCGCCGTGTTCGGCACGCGCAAGCTCGGATCGTCGCCGGCATAGCGAAG
>CAMCTH010000031.1 GCA_945877965.1 Planctomicrobium piriforme
GTCTTGCGAGTTCGAGATGTTGATCGGCTGCGTGCCGGGCGTCCCGATGATGATCGCGTTCGTTAACTCCGTGACGGGCGAGTGTCCCGTCATGAGTTGATGCCCGAGGTTCCCTTCGAGCCGAACGTTGCGGGCCTTGGTCGTCGAGAGGTTGCCGTTCGCCATGCCGGTCGAATTGCCGACCGACCAGAAGCCGTCGATCTCGACTTCGCACGTTTCGTGAGGGCTGATGCCGTCGTCGCCGCACTCTAGGGCGGCGATGTTTTGCAGCAGCACGTCCTTCGTCGCGCCGTGCAAGTTATAACCGTCGTTCAGCACACGACAGACGATCAGGTTCTTGACGACGAAATGGGTCGCGGCGACTTTCGGAGCACGCACGGCGAGGCCGTTGCGGCGATACGGGGCCTCGACTTTCGCGTCGGCCAAGCTGCCGGAGACTTTGATGTAAAACGTCTGCTCCGCTGCGGAGTAAGTCCATTCGCCGGGCTGCAAGTCGCCCGGGGCTTTGAAGTGCGCCTTGGCTCCTTTCATCGAACGACCCATGTGCTGCGCGACGCCGTCGAAGACGAGGTACACGCGACCGAGCTTGGCCGGATCGCCGAATTCTTCGAGTTCAGAAAGAAACGTCGCGCTCTTGTACAGACCCGGCGCGCCGGACGGTTGCCAGCTTTCGATACGTAGGGGATCGCAACCGGTGATCGTCGCGCCGTGGCCGTCGATCGTGATCGGCTTGCCGGGCACGCCGCCGAAGTTGTCGCCGAGCCGGAGCGTTTCGCGATACGGCTCGTTCGTGACGGCCAAGTGCAGCGTGTCGCCCGGTTGCAGCAGCGACACGGCCTTGACGAGCGTTTTGACCGGGGCCCCGGCCGTGTTCTTCGTGGCCGAGAGACCGTTCGCCGCATCGTCGCCGAGTTCGTTGTTGACGTAATATTGACGCGCCGGGCCGGTCGGGGCCTGGCGGGCCGCGGCGGCCTTCAGGGCCTCGTCGCCATACTGCCGCATGCGGGCCATCGATTCCCCTTGCCGCGCGTGGTAAGTCGCTTTGCGATCGGCGGCCGCCGCCGCGCCGCCGGCTCGCAGGGCGGCCCGATCGCCGGTGAGGGCGGCATCACGCCCCATCGCCGACGGCGTCGGTCGCGTACCGCTGGGCGTCGTCGTCGGACGACCGGTCGTGGGGCGGTCCGTCGTCGGTCTATTTCGCGGCGGCGTCGCGGTGCGGCCCGTCGAGCGGGCTTGCGTCAGCTTGTCGAACTCCGCTTGCTCCGCGGCCGACAGCGGCATGCCGTTGCGAATCTTTTCGCGCAACGCTCGGAAGCGGCTTGCGTCGTCGACCTGTGCCGGTACTCGCGCTGCGAACGCGACGAAGAGGAGTAGCAACGACGCAACGAGCGACGCACGTTTCATACAAGATTCCTTAAACGTTCGAATTGAGTTGCGATTTCGCGAGCCGCTGTTCTTCCTTGCGGAGGCTTTGTGTGAGTCGCTGTAAGATGATCTTCGCCTGCGGAAGGTGTTTGTCGCCGAGTCCTTGGCGAAAGACGTCGCTCATTTGGCCGACCATCGCTCGACACTTCGGTTCGAGCTTACGGGCCAGCGGCGTCAGGCGGACGCGGACGAGTCGGCCGTCGATCTCGTCGCGGCTCCGCTCGACGAGTTTGACCTTCTCCATGCGAGACAACAGGCCGGTGAGCGTCGACCCGGCGAGTTGCGAACGAGCGGCGATCTCTTTGATCGTGCGATTGTCTTCCTCGTAGAGGGCAAACAGGATGTGCCCCATGCCGGGACGAATCAGATGATCGAGCCCGGTGTCGACGAGAATCCGCTCGGCCAACCCGACGTAGGCGTAGTAAGCCCGACCGAGCTCCCACATCACATGGCCGAGTAAGTCGTCGACTTGCGCGACTGCGACTCGGCCGACGATCGGAGTGCCGGTCTTTTCCGGAACGTCTGCCTTTTCAACCGGGGCGACTTTGCGGCGACGGCGGGTTGTCGTTTCAGCCATGATTTCAACTCGGCAAGGCTATTAGTTCGGTACCGAAGTATTGTCTGGCTCATCTTACCCCGCGGCTCGGAGGAGGTTCCGAGCCTTTTTAGAAAAAGTCGTCCCGCACGCGGAAACGGCGTGTTTACGGGGAAAACACGCGATTAAGAAGGGCTGGCCGGCGGCCGAAGCCCGACGGCAGGGCAGGGCGGATCCTGCCGGCTTACGGCGTCTTACGCCACTCGACCCGCTCGCGTTCGACCTGCGTGCCGTCGGCGATGTGGAAGTCGCGGGCCTGATTGTAGATCAGAATGTCGCTCACGCGGTGCGACTTGCCGGTGAAGTGGAACGCTGCCCCGACGTTGTCGTGCACTTGGCAATGCCGGTAGCTCGTCGTGCAGCGATTGACGTCGGCGATGCCGCCGGCGACCGAGCCGTTCCAGGCGACTTCGGCATGCTCAACCTGCATCTCGACGTCGTCGTGCGCGCTGATCCCTTCGTCACAATTCGAGAAGGCACGAATGTTTTCGAGCCGGATGCCGACCCATTTGTTGTGAATGTTGAAGCCGTCGTTCGAAGCGTGCTTGGCCGTGATGTTCTTGACGATGATGTGCGAGCAGGCGACCGTCACGCAACTGATGCCGGGTTTTGGGGGCAGAATGACGCGATTCTTTTCCGGTGTTTTTCCCTTCGGCCAACGGAAGTAGAACGAACCGTCGGCGGCGTAACCCATCTGCCCCTGTGCGAGCTTGTCGGGCGAAACGTAGCAACGCCCGACGCGATCGGGATGTTTTTTCTCTTCGTCGCGATCGCGGGGAATGACGATCGGCACTTCGTCGATAAACAAGCCCGGGAAGTTGGCGGACGCTTGCGCTTCGCGCTCGAGCAACGGCCCGTTCGACGTCCAAAGATCGCCGGTTTTCTTCCACGGCTGATCGCTCACGTCGATCCCGAGATCGATAACGAGCCCTTCACCGTCGAACACGACCGGCTTCTCCGGTGTTCCGCCTTGCTTCAGAACGAGCGGGGTACGAGAGAATTTCGGCGCGGCTGGTGTTCCGGTCGTCGGCTCCGCGGCCCCGAGCGATTGCGGAGCTATGGCCAACAGCAGCGTGCAACCGATGAATAAAGTCGACTTCATGAAAGCATCCCGCAAAAAAGTGTGCCGATTGAATGTTGGTTATTTGCCGCCCGTAAAGTAGCGGACGATCGCGATGACCGACTCGCCTGCACTATAAACCGCCAGCACGAAGAGAAACGCCATCAGGACGTTCTCCCACCAGCGATTGCGATATTCTTTGCCGATGTACTTCGCGTCGGCGGTGATCCACCAGAGTCCGCCGGCCAAGAGCGGCAGCATCACCACTTGCGCGCTGTTGGCGAGCAGCGTGAGTCGCACGAAGTCGGGCATGCCCGGGATCGTCCAAATCAGCGGCGACACCAAGCACCAGACGATCAGCACGCGATAGAGCGGATGGCTCCGATAGTCTTGCGTGATCTTGCCCGTGCCGGCTTTGTGCCGCAGCCAAGCGTGGCTCCCCATGTACGCCAGCCCGACGGCGTGTCCGAGCACGGAAGTGTAAATCGCGGCGAAGATGCCGAGATAAAACAACCGCCGTCCCCATTCGCCGAGCACCGTGCTCAAGAGCTTCGGCAGATCGTCGAGGACTGTGATCGTCTTGTCGGGATAGAGCAACTCCGCGCCGAGTATCCAAACCGAGAGGTTCAAAATCAGCAGCACGACGATCGCCAGCAAGAAATCGTAGAACTGCACGCGACGATACTGCGCCCCGCGCCAGCCTTTGGCGTCGAGGAAGTAAGGATAGGCGAGATTCATCAGCGAACCGCCGACGGCGCCGACCATGCCCATCGCGATGAGCAGCGGTCCAAACGCGCCGCGCTGCTCCGGCATTTCAACTTTCACCAGACCCGCGAGCAGCGCTGCGGGATCGAACCCGACCCACAGGGCCGAGCCGAGAAACGAGATCGACAGCAGGCCGAGCAGAATCTTGAAGACGAGTTCGAGCCGATCGTACGACGGACGAAACGCCAAGTAGAAGGCGATGCCGTTCCAGAGCAGGGCCCATTGCCAGATCTCGCCGAGGCCCGTCAGATTGCGACACGTTTCCGCCGTGCCGACGGTCATGTACGCCAAGTAGACGTGCCCCATGACGAACGACGCTGCCAGCAGGAGCGGGGCATACCAGGGATGCAACCGCGCGAGGCCGTCCAAAACTCCTTCGCCGTGTTGATTGCAAAGTTGATAGCGTGCGATGAGCGAGACGAACAAGAATCGCATCAAGACGGCGACGATCAGCACCCACATCAGTGAGTAGCCGTAGTTGCCGCCGGCGATGCCGATCTCGACGATGTCGCCGGCGCCAAGCCAAGTGAGCACCACCATGATGCCGGGCCCGAACGAAGCGAGATACTCGCGAAACGTGTGCGGGACCGGCGGCGCGGAGCCGGAAGGAGACGACATGGGCGGAAACCGATGGGGCGAGAGAGGCGGGGCGTGCTTCGCTGCGAAACGTTAGCGGCGAGGTTGTTGTCTAACTAACCGCGGGCGAGGGCGTCGGATTGTTTTACAAAATCATCGCCGCGCCATTCGTTGTCGGCCTTGATCTGCTTGCCGTCCGTTTGCGGCTTTGCGGCGGCGGCCTTCGCTTTGCGGGCCTCCGCCTGGCGATGCACCAGGTCGTAATGCGTCGTGAAGTACTGCAAGCTGTGCCCTTTGAAATCGGCGAGCGACTTGAAATTGTGCTTGTCCATAAAGGCCGAGAGTTCGTCGAGCATCGGCTTGATGCACGGGTAACCGACCTTCATCACATAGGTGCAAACCTGCACGGTGTCGGCCCCCAGCAGAATAAACTGGGCCGCATCGTTGCCGCTTTCGATGCCGCCGAT
Source organism: Planctomicrobium piriforme (assembly GCA_945877965.1). Classification (GTDB taxonomy): domain Bacteria; phylum Planctomycetota; class Planctomycetia; order Pirellulales; family PNKZ01; genus CAMCTH01. The sequence continues at coordinate 4,889 of CAMCTH010000031.1, forward strand.
GCCCGAGAGTGTGCGCCCCGGGAACTCGTCGCGAATCACCTTGGCCACTTCCATGCACATGCGGAGCGCGATCGGCATGACCGCCTTCGACGAGTAGCCGCCGGGGGTCGTGTAACCTTCGACCGTCGGCTCGGGGCGCAACGTTTCGAGGTTCACGCCGATGACGCTGCGGATCGTGTTGATCGCCGCGATCCCTTGGCAACCGGCGGCTAGCGCGGCCCGCGTCGGGTCTTCGATGTGCGTCACGTTCGGCGTCATCTTCGCCCAGACCGGGACCTTGGCGGCCCCCATCACCCAACTGCAAACCTCTTTCAGAATCTCGGGGTTCTCACCCATCGCCGAGCCCATGCGTCGCTCGGGCAATCCGTGCGGGCAAGAAAAATTGCACTCGAACGCGTCGACGCCGGCCTCTTGGCACCGCTCGACGATCTCAACCCAAGCATCTTTGCGGAACTCTTCCATGATCGACGCGATGAGCACGCGGTCGGGATACTTGTCTTTCAACTGCTTGAACTCGTCGATCCAAACATCAAAGCCGCGATCGCTGATGAGCTCGATGTTCTCCCAGCCGATGATCTCATTCGACCCGGCCGCACGAAGGCGACCGTAACGCGGCTGGACGTTGACGACCTTCGCCGCATCGAGGCTGACCGTCTTGCAGATAACCGCCCCCCAACCTTCGTCGAACGCTTTGCCGATGACGTTCGCGTTCGTGCCCGGCGGGCCGGAGCCGATGATGAACGGGTTGGGCAGCTTCAAGCCGTCAACGACGGTGCTGAGATCGGCCATGACCACCTCGGCGAAAATGTTCGCAGCAAAAAGATGAGACGCGAAAGAAGCAGAGACGCAGCGGCAGACGCAATGCGACGGCTATTATAGCCGCGACGCATCGTCGTGCGAAACACGACCCCGGAGATAAGCGTCGCCGTCGAGGATGCGCCACTCGGTCTCGACGAGTTTCTGAGCGGCCGCCATCGGTTCGAAACCCCGTCCGCCGACGGGCGACGGCGCGGCTTCCCCGCCCGCAATCTTCGGGGCGATGAACGCATGGACCTCGTCGACATGCCCGCCGTCGAAGCACGTTCCCAAGAGCGCGGCACCCCCTTCGACCAGCACGTTCGTTAGCCGCCGCCGCCCGAACTCGTCGAGTAGTTGCGACAAGCGTTCGCCCCGATCGCCGCCCGGCAACAGCAGCACTTCGCAGCCCGCCGTTCGCAACGCAGCCACGTTCTCGGCCGGAGTGTCGGCCGCGGCGGCGACCAGCACCGGCGCGTCTTTGACCGTTTGCACCAAGCAACTCTGCAAACTCAGCGAGGCGCGATCATCAATGACGACGCGGAGCGCGGTCCGCAGGCCGGCCGGTCGCGCGGTGAGCAGCGGGTCGTCGGCTCGCGCCGTTCCCGCCGCGACGATGATTGCATCGACTCGGCCGCGCAGTTCATGCACAACGGTCCGCGACGCTTCGTTCGTGATCCAGCGGCTGTCGCGTGCCGCGGTCGCCAGTTTGCCGTCGAGCGTCATGGCCCATTTCGCAATGACCCACGGACGACCGGAACCGAGCAACTTGAGATACGGTGCGTTGAGCGCGCGGGCCGCCGCTTCGTGGAGGCCGATCGTCACGTCGATGCCGGCCGCGCGGAGTTCGGCGACCCCCTTGCCCGCAACTTGCGGAAATGGATCGGCCATCGCGGCGACGACCCGTTTGATCCCGGCCGCGATGACGGCCTGCGTGCACGGCGGCGTCTTGCCGAAGTGGCAGCACGGTTCGAGCGTCACATAGAGCGTCGCCCCCGCGGCTCGTTCGCCGCAGGCGTTCAACGCTTCGACTTCGGCATGCGGCCCGCCGTAGCGTCGATGATGACCCTCGCCGATAATCTCGGCCCCGCGCGCCACGACGCAGCCGACCATCGGGTTCGGCTCGACGGCGCCGCGCCCGTGAGCCGCGAGTTCAAGAGCCCGCGCCATGTGCCAAGCGTCGAGTTCGTGCGCGACGTCGCCTTGTTGCGTGGGCTTCATAAGAGCGCGGAGCGCGGAACTCGGAGCGCGGAGCGAACAGACTTTTCAGTTCCGCGCTCCGAGTTCCGCGCTTCTGTTAATCCATCCCCGGGACCCAGAGGGCTGATTTGCCGCCGGCGGCCGGCGCGGCGGTTTCGCTGCCCGGCGTCCAGAGTGTCCCTGGTTCTTCGGCCGGAGCCGACATGCCGCCGCCGACCGGAATGCCGTTGACGGTCGCACCGCCTCCTCCTCCGCCGCCGCCCGGCATGCGCGGACGACCGTCGGCGCCGATGATCCCGGCTTCGTACAGCAGTTGCATCAGCGCCTGGCTCACGCCCGGCTCGCGCAAGTGTTGCGATTGAATGTGATCGATCAGGCGACCGAACTCGGCCGGCTCGCCGCGGCGGAGTCGGAGTTGTAGCTCTTCGAGGTCCCATTGGGCCGTCGATTGCTTCTGCTCCTCGGCCGCTTTCTTGGCGAGGTCCAAGTACTTGATCGCTTCGTCGCTCAGCCCTTCGAGATCGGCCAAGTGACCGTAGACGGCCGCCAGGTCGATGCGTCCCTTGAGGCTCGGGCGGTTGATGATTTCGGTCGCCAGCCGCCGCACGCCGCTGCGAGCGACGACTTGCAACGCCCGCTGAAAGTTGCGGACCAAATCTTCGTCGCCGAGCTTTTCGACTGCGATGCGATGGACGCGCGTGTACGGCACGCCGATCGGATCGTCGGGCTTGGCGTCGACCGGTCCGGCAGCCGGCAGGTTCAGCTTCGCGCGAAGTTCGTCGAAGACCGGCTCGGTCGACGGCTGGGCGAACGATTGTTCCACGAGCGATAGCGCGCCGGCGAGACGAATCTTGAGAGCCGGATCTTGCGCGGCTTCTTGCGGCGTTTTGCCGTCGAGCAGTTTGAGCGGCGTCGAGGTCCAGCCGTTCAAGATCGCGTCGCGGCGTTGTTCTTCAATCAGGCCGCGGACGTGCGTCTGCGAGACATCCTCGGGCAACCGCCAGCTCCAACTCAGCGCGGCCTCGGCCAACGGAATTTCGTCGATCTTTTCCGGCTCGCCCGTGAGCTTCGCCAAGTCGCCGACGACGGCGGTTAGCGCTTCTTGCAGCCGCGGCAGTTCGTTGCGACGGACGGTCGCTTCGATGCGCGGAGCGCGATCGGTTTGCCGACCGAACAGCAGCAGACGACCGAGAATATGCGGAATCTCTTGTCGTGTGATGTTCGCGCCGGTCGCCGGGATCGGGCGGTCGAGCAGAAAGTAACCGGCTCGCGGCGGCGGTTGATCGCCGAAGTCGAGGCCCATCGTCTGCCAGGCGAACGCGGCGGCTCGCTTGTGTTCGGCCAGGATCTCGCTGAGCTTGTCGAAGTCGGTGACCTCGAACGTCGCCTTGAGTTCGTCGATCACGTCGGCCTGCGCGGCCGGGTCGATCAACTGCGCCAGAGCCTCGGCCTCGACGGCGTCGTCGTACGGCACGTCGAGCGACGCGAACTTCCGCAGCGCGGCGACGGTGCCGGGCAGATCGGCGAGCCACGAACGCAACACGGCCAAGTCGTGCCAGAGGGTCGGATCGTTCGGCGCTTGTGTCGAGAGTTTCTTCAAGACGTCGGCCGCTTTCCACCAGCGACCTCGGCGAGCATCGTCGATCGCCTTGTCGAACTCGACCTTCCAGGCGGCGCCGGCCGGCGCGGGATCGAGCGATTGCTCGTTCTTCAGGGCCAGCGGAATCGTCGGCGCGCCGAAGAAGCGAGCCAGCAGTTGCAGCGTCCCTTCGTCTTGCGGGTACAAAATGTACGCTAGCATGAAATGCCCGCGGGCGGCGAGGACTTGGCCGTCCATCAGCAGCATCTCGCCCAGTCGGGCGATCGACATGACGACGCGCCCCGAGACGACGTCGGTATCGAAATCGAGCGCGCGTTGCAGCGGTTCAATGCCTGCGATCGCGCCGCGCTGCGCGGCATAGACGACCGCCAGTTCGGCGAGCGCCACCGGGTTCGTCGGGTCTTTGGCCAAATAACCTTCGAGCGTCGCGGCCGCCTTCGCCTCGCTGCCGAGCGCCGATTCGAGTAGAGCCCGGGTCGTGATGAGACAGGCCTTATCGGGATGCTTCTTTTCGAGCGACTCGATGTAGTCGAGGCACGCTTGGCGTTGGCCCGCTTCGAGCATCGACTGAATTTCGTTCAGCTCGTTGATGAGGTCGGGGCAGCAGAATTTGACTTTTTTGCCGGTGCCGCACGGGCATGGCGAGTACGGGTCGATCGAGGGCATGGCGATATCGCGGGGTTGGTGTATGCGGGTGTGAATTCGGTTAGACGGCGAGCGTCTGGCGTTTTTCGGCGATCAACTTGAGCAGCGACTTGAACGGGTCGGCGAACTTCGCGAGCCCTTCGCTCATCAGCGTCTCTTCGAGCTTCTGCATGTCGACTTCCTTGTCGATCTCGGCCAGCACCGCGGCCGGCGGCATTTCGTTCACGTGGCTCGTGAAGGTACGGCCGCTCTTTTCGACGGCGTCGTTCGTCCCCGGCGGGTTAGTTTCGATGTCGCTTCCGGCGAACGCTTCGACGTACTTCCACGCGGCGTCTTCGGGCTTCTTGGTGCCGGTGCTGGCGAAGATCATTTCTTGCGCGAGCGGCGTCGGCGTCTTCTTCCAGAAGTCGCGATTCTCGGCCCAGATCCGCTTGGCGTTGACGATCCCGACTTGGCCTTGTGCGGCGGCGCTGAGTTGCGGGACGGCTTTCTCGGTGTACACGTCGAGCCGCGAGACGAAGATGCTGTAGACGCTCTTGAACTCGGCGAGGCCGGCCTTGCGACGTTGGGCGCCACGCCAGACGGCATCGCGAGCGATCCGATATTGGCGGGTCGAGAAGATCAGCGTGACGTTCAGGGCGATCCCGTGGGCGGCGAGTTCTTCCAAAGCGTCGAGTCCGGCCGGCGTGGCGGGGACCTTGATCATGCGGTTCTGATGACCGGCCGACCATTGCTTGCCGAGCGCGATGTACTTGGCGACCCTTTCGGCATGCGGCGGGCCGAGCGTAGTGTCTTCCAACAGCGGGTCGAGTTCGAAGCTGACGTAACCGTCGTTCCCCTTCGTCTCTTTCCAGACCGGCAGGAAGACTTCTTGCGCGCGGCGGACGAGGCGGTCGGTCATTTCCCAGGCGATGGCCTGATCGTCGCGACCTTCTTTGACGAGGCCGACGATCTCTTGATCGAAGCGACCGGTCTTGAGCAGGTCGGAGATGATGATCGGGTTGCTCGTCGCCCCGGTCGCGCCGAGGGCCCGGTTGCGAACGACCAAGTCGGGATCGATCGAATCGAGCCAGAGTTTCGTGCCGGCCGCGACCAAGGATTGCAGAGGAGATGCCATGAGAACGTACTCGCGCCGGGGACCGCTAAATTGACGACGAAAACGGACCCGCAGCTTAACAAACGTAGGGCCGACCCGCCACCGGCGAGCCGGCCGGCCGCGGCTAAAAAGTTCTGTTGTTCGGTGAAATGCAATCGTTAAGGTCGATTCAGTGCGGCGTCGGCCCACGATTCGACAGCGATGAAGAGGAACTCCGAAAAATGAAGACTTACGACAAGCGAAGTTGCGCAACGTGCGCGGCAAGGAGGCGGCTCACCGCGCACTACGCAGGTTCCCCAATAAGGGTGCGCGGCGAACGGGTGCGAAGTCGCGCACGGACGGAGAGTCGGCGGGGCGTAAGTCTGTTCCATCGCGGGCAAGCCGGCTTTGTTCGATTCGTGCGAGTTGGGGTATCATGCGGCCGCTCGGCGGCGGTTTCTTTTTCGAGCGAACGGAGTTTCTCGTGATCGAATCTCTCTCACGCTATTTTCAGTTGCGCGAGCATGGCTCGTCGGTGCGGAATGAACTGCTCGGTGGGGCGACGACGTTTGCCGCCACGGCGTACATCATCGTCGTGAACCCGGCGATCTTGCACTTCGCCGGCATTCCGGTCGGGCCGAGCACCGTGGCGACGATCCTGACGTGCGTCTGCGGGACGCTGCTGATGGGGCTTTATGCGAATCGGCCGATCGCCGTCGCGCCGTACATGGGAGAGAACGCGTTCCTCGCGTTTGGGCTGGCCGCACTGGGGATCAGTTGGCAGCTGCGGCTCGGTGCGGTCTTTGTGAGCGGCGCGATCTTTTTGGTGATCACGCTTTTAGGGATTCGCGGTTGGTTGGCCGATTCGCTCTCGCCGAGTATGAAGCACAGCTTCGCGGCAGGGATCGGGCTGTTCTTGGCGTTCATCGGGTTGTATCAGACCGGGATCGTGACGAGTTTCGTCGAAGGGATGCCGGTTGCCGCGGCGATTTCGCCGGAGGCAGCTGATGGGTTAGACAAGCCACAGGTGATTGCCAAGCCGGCCGTGCCGCTCAAGATCGGCAACCTGCGCGATCCGAAAGTGCTGCTGGCGCTGTTCGGCTTGGTGATGACCGCGACGCTGATGGCGCGACGCGTGCCGGGGGCGATCTTGCTGGGGATCGTCGTCACGGCGGCGGCCGGCTATGCGATCGGCGTCGGGACGCAACCGACCGGGATCGTGGCGCTGCCGTTCGTCGGGGAGTATTCGCTCGCGCCGATCGCCGGGCAACTCGACATTGCCGGGACGCTGACGCCGCACTTCTTGCCGATCTTGCTGACGCTGTTTGTGATGAGCTTCTTGGACACGCTTGGAACGCTCGTCGGCATCGGGGCCGCCGGGAACTTGCTCGACAAAGACGGCAACTTTCCGGACATTCGCAAGCCGATGCTCGTCGATGCCGCGACCTGCATGATCGGCGCGACGCTCGGGACCTCGACGAGCGGAGCGTACATCGAGTCGGCGGCCGGCGTGCGCGAGGGGGCGCGGACCGGGCTGGCCGCGGTCGTCACGGCGCTCTTGTTCGCAGCGACGTTGTTCTTCATTCCGCTCGTGCAGCCGCTGCAATCGTTGGGCTATGCTTACGGCCCGGCGCTGGTGATCGTCGGCTGCATGATGATGAGCGGCGTCCGGAAAATCGATTTCGACGAACCGACCGAGGCGATCCCGGCCTTCATGACGTTGGCGCTCGTCGTCTTCACGTACAACGTGGCGAACGGGCTGACGGCGGGGCTGATTTTGCATCCGCTGCTGAAACTACTGACCGGGCGATTCCGGGAGTTGAACCTGGGAATCGTAGTGTTGGCCGCGATTTGCGTCGCTTATTATGTCGTCGGCTTGCCGCATTGATGCCCGCCTCCATCGCCCCGCCGGAGATTTTGTTTATGCAATACGCACTTCGCCTCGTCCTTCTCGCTGTTACGTTCACCACGTTTGCGTCGCTCGATTCATTCGTTGCGGCCGATGACGTCATTCCCGCCGATGCCGCGCCGCGGTGGTGGAAAGGGAACCTGCACACGCACACGTTTTGGAGCGACGGCGACGATTTTCCCGAGATGGTCGCCGAGTGGTATCGTACCCGCGGTTACCACTTTTTGGCGCTGACCGATCACAACGTGTTGGCTCAGGGGATGAACTGGAAGCCGGAGGTCGACATCGTCAAGCGTGGCGGCGACACGGTCATTCCGAAGTATCTCGCACGCTTCGGCCCGTCGTGGGTTGAAAGTCGCGGCGAAGGGACGGCCAAGGAGTATCGCCTAAAGCCGTTCGATGAGTTTCGTGCGTTGGTTGAAGAACGCGGCAAGTTTCTGATGATTCCGGCGGAAGAGATCAGCGACAAGGCCGAAGGGGGACCGCTGCACATCAACGCGACGAACATCACGCAATCGCTCGCACCGGTCGGCGGGGCGACGATGGTCGAGGCGATCAACAACAATCTTCGCAACGTGCACGACCAGGCCGAGAAGGCGGGGCGCGAAATTCTGGCGCACTTGAACCATCCCAACTTTCATTACGCCGTGACGGCGCACGACATTGCGCACGCCGTCATCGAGCGGCACTTCGAAGTTTACAACGGTCACCCGGGCGTGAATCACCAGGGGGATCATTTTCACCCGAGCACCGAGCGGCTGTGGGACATTGCCAACACGATCCGTTTGGTCGATCTGAACGCCCCGCCGCTGTTCGGTATCGCGACGGACGACAGCCATTCGTATCACGGTCATCCGAAGCCGAGCCAGAAGACGCCTTCGAGTCCGGGCCGCGGCTGGACGATGGTCCGCGCGACGCATTTGACGCCGGAGTATATCGTCAAAGCAGTGAAGGCCGGCGACTGCTATGCATCGAGCGGCGTCGCGTTGGTCGATGTGCGCTTCGACCCGTCGACGAAAACGCTGGAACTCGAAATCGCGCCCGACGGGGACGCGACGTTCAAGACGGAGTTCATCGGTTCGCTGCAGGGCGTGAGCACGGTGGGTGAAGAGCAGAACCCGCCGGAGAAGAAGGGGCGCTACTCGCAGAAGTATTCAGACAAGATCGGCGAAGTCCTAAAAACCGCCGAGGGCTTGAAGGCGAGCTACACGTTGAAGGGAAACGAGTTGTATGTGCGGGCCGTCGTCACGTCGTCGAAACCGCCGGTAAACCCGGCGTTTGAAGAGCAGAAGCAACAGGCGTGGACGCAACCGGTCGGGTGGACGATTCGTGTCGCGAAGCCTGCCGCAGATGCGAACGTCAAATAGGAGAACGAGTGTTCAAGGCGAGCCGTCGGCGTAAGCCGGCGGTCTTTGCCGTTGGAGTCATGCACAGACCGCGGACTTGCGCCCGCGGCTCGCCAGGACAAAAGGCGTGTTGAACTAAATAAACTTCCGGCGTTCGAGCAAGGCGACGATTTCGTCGACGCACTGGGCGACCGTGAGTTTATCGGTTTCGAGGGTCAGGTCGGCCGACGTCGGGACGTCGTACGGGGCCGTCACGCCGGGGAACTCGCCGATCTCGCCACTGTCGGCCTTGGCATACATGCCGGCCGCATCGCGACTGCGGAGCACCGCGGCCGGAGCCGTCAGGAAGACTTCGAGGTAGCGATCCCGGCCGACGACGTCGCGCGCCTTTTGGCGGATCGCCTCTTCCGGAGCGACGAAGGCGCACACGCAAATGAGGCCCGCATCGTTGACGATCTTAGCGACCTCGATCGAGCGGCGGAGATTCTCGGAACGTTCCCATGCGGAGAAGCCGAGACCTTTGCTGATGCCGTGGCGCATCGTGCCACCGTCGAGGACGCAGGCCGCGCGGCCGGTTTCGAACAAGCGGCGCTCGACGGCGAAAGCGACGTCGCTCTTGCCCGAGCCGGTGAGGCCGGTGATCAGCACCGTCGCCGCAGCGTGACCCGAGCGAGCTTTCCGCTCATCGGGCGTCACGCGACCGGCGATCGTTTTCTTGTTTTCTTCTGCATCGACGACGTCCCAGAGATCCGCGCCGAAGCCGCCGAGCGTGCTCTCGCGGTCGATGATCATCCCCGCCCCGACCGTGTTGTTGGTCAGGCGATCGATGAAGACGAACGCGCCGGTGTTGCGGTTCTTGCGATACGGGTCGAAGGCGATCGGCGTGCTGAGCGTGATCTTGCAGCGTCCGACTTCGTTCATCTTCAATTCGCCGGCCTCTTGGCGATGCAGCGAGTTGACGTCGACGCGATAGCGGAGCGTCGTGCAGGTGCCGCCGGTCACTTTCGTGGCGTGCTTGATAAGATATTGCTTGCCGGGGGTGAGCGATTGATCGTTCAACCAGACGACCATCGCTTCGAACGTCCGATCGACGCGCGGCAGGTTGTTCGGGTGAACGAACATGTCGCCGCGGCTGGCGTCGATTTCGTCGGCGAGCGTGAGCGTCACGGATTGCGGGGCAAACGCTTCTTGCAGGTCGCCGTCGTACGTGACGATTCGCGTAATCTTGCTCTTGCGACCCGACGGGAGCGAAACGACTTCGTCTCCCGCGCGGACGACGCCCGAAGCGATCGTGCCGCAGAAGCCGCGGAAATCGAGGTTCGGGCGATTGACGTACTGCACCGGCATCCGGAAGTCGATCAAGTTGCGATCGCCCGCAATGTGGACCGATTCCAAGTAGTGCATCAACGTGCCGCCGCGATACCACGGCATGTTCTTGCTCTCATCCACGACGTTGTCGCCGTTGAGCGCCGACATCGGAATGAAGTGCAGGTCGCTCATCTCCAACTTCGTGACGAAGTCGGTGTAGTCCTTCTTGATCTTCTCGTAGACCTCTTCGGAGTAGCCGACGAGGTCCATCTTGTTGATGGCGACGACGACGTGCTTGATCCCCAACAGCGAGACGATGAAGCTGTGGCGACGCGTCTGCTGCATGACGCCGTGGCGGGCGTCGATCAGGATGATCGCGAGGTTGCAGTTGCTGGCCCCGGTGGCCATGTTGCGGGTGTACTGCTCGTGTCCCGGGCAATCGGCGATGATGAACTTACGGCGGGCCGTCGAGAAGTAGCGGTACGCGACGTCGATCGTGATCCCTTGCTCGCGCTCGGCTTTCAAGCCGTCGACGAGCAACGAGAGATCGACTTCGCCGCCGGCCGAGCCCTTCTTGGCGCTGTCGCGGGTGACGGCCGCCATTTGGTCTTCGTAGACCTGCTTGGAGTCGTGCAGCAGTCGCCCGATGAGCGTGCTCTTGCCGTCGTCGA
>CAMCTH010000032.1 GCA_945877965.1 Planctomicrobium piriforme
TCCGCGGCGAACCGTTCGACGAGCGTCTCCAAACTGCCGGGGGCGACGACCGCCACCGTTTCTTGGTAAATCCCCAGGCCGTAGGCCGAGGTCTCGGGAAAGTAGCCCGGTTGCCAGTCGTCGGTGATCGTTGCGACGAAGACTGCTTGGCTCGGAAAGCGGCGACGTATTTCACGCTGCAATAGCTGGTATAGCTCGCCCGGCGCGGCGATCCAGAGAACGCCGCCGGTGCGGAAGACCGAGAACGAATAAGGATAGGTCTTCCCCGGCGGCAGCGACTTCGCCCGCAGTAAGCGTCGGTCCATTCGTTCGACGCGGGCATGGGCGTCGCGCATTCGCAGTTCGTCGCCGGCCGCTTTCGCTTTAGCCTCTTCGGCTTCCCACTCGTCGCGCTCTTGCTGCAACTCGTCGGGCGTCGGCATGTCGGGGCGATAGTCGACGGCGATCGTCGAGATACGATGCCGGAACGTTCCGAGCGGCGCGCTCTCGGCGGCGGCGAGCGGTTCGTATTTCCAAGTTCCTAACGTCGCGCCGGAGATGACCGCGCCGCTGTAAACAAATTTCGCGGCGGGCTGCGGCAGCGCTTCGAGCGCTTCGAGCGCCGCATAACCGAGTTGTCGACCGTTGCGATCGGCCACCGCGACGTCGCCGACGAAGCCTTCCTTTGGGCCGAGATCGCCCGACGCCCCTTGCAGGAACAAGCACGGGGCAGGGTACTTCGCTTCGACCGTCTCGCGGAGCGCGCCGATGTAGTCGGGGCTGATGAGCGTGTTCTGCCAAGCGAGCGTCGTCGGATGGCAGGCGTAATTGACGAGCGTCGCGATCAGCGCGCCGTCGTCGTCGGCCGTCACGCGGGCGACCAACACGGTATCTTCGGCTGCGGCATGGGGATTGAAGCCGCAGACATACTTCTCGCTTTGCACGTCGAAGTAGTCACGCTGGGCCGCCATGTCGCAACGTCCGTAACCGGCCAACAGCGCGGCGGGGCGAGCCTGCGACTTCGCCTCTCCGGCGATGCGGCCGATCGTCACGGCCAGCGCGTCGAGATATGGCCCGATCAGATCGCCGCCGGGCAAGTCGGCTCGCGAGCGGGTCATCATGCCGGCCGCGTGGGTGTGCGAGAGCGAGACGTGAATCTGCTCCGGCGTGAGGCCGGTCGCGCGGGCCGCCGCTTCGCGCAGAGCATCCGACTCGTGTTTCTCCAGAATGCAATGATCGAGCGCAAGGAGCAGCACGGCATCTTTCACACCGCCTGCTTCTGTGCGAGGTTGCAACCATAAGGCCGCCGCCGACAGCGGACGATGAACGCCGGTCGAACGTTCGTGCAGCGCAGCCCCCCACATCCGATGGTAGGTGCCGACCTTCGGCGTGATGTCGGCCTGCGCCGCTCCGGCGATGAGCGACGCTTGCGGAACGATGACCTGATCCATGTTTACATCCCCGTCCGCTCGGCGCGGAGCGCTTCTTGAAGTACGGCGAACAACCGGTCGACCTCGGCCGTCGTTTCGGCGTCGAGATCCCAAGCGTACGGCTTGCGGCGTCGGGCCGACGGAATCAGCCCGCGCTGGACGAGCAGATACTTTTCGATCGCCAAGAACCCGTCGAGGCCGGCCTGCAGTTGCAGCGCGACGATCGCCGAGATCGGGAACGACAGACGATATGAGTTCGGATCGTCTCTGCGTTGGAGGCATTTCCAGAGCGCGACGACGCCGTCGAGCAGATCGACGCCGGGCATGGTGCCGGCGATGCCGCGGCGATAGCTATCGACGAGCAGAATGCCGCCGGAGCCTTCGTAGATTTTGGCTTTGCCGCCCGTCGCGTCGCGCAAGGCCGAGAGGTTCGGCCCGATCGGCGACGCCTCAGGCTTGAATAGAATCTTCTCGTCGCCGTAGCGCTCCAGCAACTCGACGTAGACCGAGAGGGGAATCGCTTGGCCGACGTAGCCCGACGCATCTTGCACGATCACGGGCACGGCGACCGACTCGGCCAGCGCGCGGAAGTAATCGGTGAGACCCGCGGCACTCAGGCGGACCGTCATCGGCGGCACGGCCATCACGGCGTCGCAACCGGCTTTCTCAGCCGCGATCGACAGTTCGACCGCTTGCCGCGTACTCTCGGCCCCAACGCCTGCAAAGACCGGCCCACGCCCGGCGGCGGCGGTGACCAAGAGTTCGCTCAGTTTCTTGCGCTCGTCGATCGTGAGCCGCAACAACTCCGAGACCATGCCGGTCCCGAGCCCGTCGGCCCCGACGGCAAAGATCCAATCGACTTCGCGGCGGAGCGACGCTTCGTCGATATCGTCGTTGTCGAGAAACGGCGTGTGAAAAATCGGCAACACGCCCTGCAATCGTCGCGGCATCGTTCGGTCCTAATTCATCCGGAGAATATGTGTCCGCAGATTACGCAGATTTCACAGATAAGAAAGAGAGAAGTGAGAAACCAATCTCAGTTCTCATCTGCGTAATCTGTGAAATCTGCGGATGTCTGTTTGATTTACCAATCGCCGACGCTGCCGTCGGAGTAGAAGACGCGCTGCAGCACTTCTTGTTCGAAAGGGTGCTTCTTGACCTCGTCTTCGTTGATCGTGATACCGAGACCCGGCTTCGTGTTGGGGCGGACGAAGCGGCCTTTCTTTTCGACCGTGAACCCTTCGCTCACCACATCTTGCCGCCACGGCACGTCGTTGTGAACCGTCTCGCAGATGATGTAGCTCGGCTGCGAGAAGCCGAACTCGAGCGAGGCCGCGGTGCTGACTGGGCCTTGCGGATTGTGTGGGGCGAGCGCGATGCGATGCGCTTCGGCGAGAGCCGCGATGCGTCGCGCTTCGCTGAGGCCGCCGCAGTGGGTGATGTCCAACTGGCAGACTTCGCAAGCCCGTGCGGCGAACAACTGCTGAAACGCGGCGAGGTGCGTGACCCGCTCGCCGGTGGCGATCGGCGTCGTGACGGCGGCGTTGATCATGGCCAGGCCGTCGACGCTCTCGGGCCAGCACGGCTCTTCGAAGAAATAGAGTCCGTACGGCTCCAAGGCCTTTGCGAACTGCAGGCCCATCGCCGGGCTCGGTCGCGCGTGGCAATCGACCATGATATCGACGGCGTCGCCGACCGCTTCGCGCATCGCGGCGACGGCGGCCTCCGCGGCGCGGATCGGCTTCAAGCCTTCGAGCGGTAACGTCGGCGGGACGGCCATGCTCTTGAAAGCCGTGAACCCGTCTTCGACCGCGGCTCGCGCGAGGTCGGCGAACCGCTTCGCGTCGTCGGCCTTGGTCTCATAAAAGTCTTCCATCTTGCCACCGCCTAAGTGGCAGTAAGTGCGGACTTGATCGCGAACCGGCCCGCCCCACAGTTTGCTACACGGCACGCCGAGCGACTTGCCCAAGATGTCCCAGAGCGCGAGGTCGATGCCCGCGACGGCTGTGCTGCGGACAATGCCGTGGCTGTGCCAAAAGTGCTGGCGATACATCATCTGCCAGAGATACTCAACGCGAGTCGGGTCCTCGCCGATGAGCAGCTGCGACAGATCCTCGATCGCCCCGACGACCGAGCGCGTATGCCATTCGAGCGTCGCTTCGCCCCAGCCGAAGAGCCCCGGTTGATCGGTCAGCACTTTGACGAAGACCCAATTGCGCATCCGCGCATGACAAACGTGCGTTTCGATCTTGGTGATTTTCATGGAGCGGCGAAGTTCGGCGACAAGGAAGTTGAATTTGAATTCGTGCTTAAAATACAAAGCCCACGCAAAGGCGCGGAGGCGCAAAGAGGAGAAGGAAATAAATCTTCTGACCTTTGCGTCTTCGCGCCTTTGCGTGAGCTTTCTCTACATGAACTAGGACATGATCGCGTGGATCGGTTCGCCGTGGTCGATGTCGAGGCGCTTGCGGCCGGGGATTTCGAGCTTGCGCGAATCGAGGCCCAGCAAGTGCATCAACGTCGCGTGGACGTCGGTCACATAGTGCGGGTTCTCAGCGGCATGGAAGCCGATCTCGTCGGTGCTGCCGTGGACGATGCCGCGCTTCAGACCCGCACCGGCCATCCAGACGGTGAAGCCGAAGATGTGATGGTCGCGACCGTCGGCCCCTTGCGTTCCCGGCGTCCGACCGAACTCGCTGGCAAAGATCACGACCGTCTCGTCGAGCATGCCGCGACGCTTCAGGTCGGTGAGCAGGCCGGCGATCGGCTTATCGACCGCCTTGCAATTCGTCGTGTGGTTCTTCTTCAGCTGGCTATGGGCATCCCACACGCCTGCGCCGCCGGCCCCGTGTTGGATTTGAATGAAGCGGACGCCGCGCTCGACGAACCGTCGCGAGGCGAGCAGCTGCATGCCGAAGTCGCGAGTCGCTTTGTCGTCCAGACCGTACAGCTTTTGCGTCTCAGTCGTTTCGTCAGCGAAGGTCATCACCTCCGGGATCGACTGCTGCATGCGGAAGGCCAACTCGTACGACTGAATGCGAGCCGCCAGCGCCGCATCGCCCGGGTCGCGGAGGCCGCGGATGCGATTGAGACGGTCGACTAGCTCGAAGCCGATCTGCTGTTCGGCTGTCGAGCGAGGAAGCTCCGAGGTGCCGTAGTCGAGCGGGTTCTTGGGATCGACTCGCAAGGGAACCGCATCGTGCGCGGGGCCGAGATAGTGGCCGTCGCGCTTGTTCCAGTACTCGCGTTTGCCCATCGAAATGAACTGCGGCAAGTTCTCGTTCAGCGAACCGAGGCCGTAGTGGACCCAAGCGCCGAGCGTCGGGAATTCGCCGTCGAGCATGTGGCGGCCCGAGTGGAATTCGGTCTGCGCGCCGTGATTGTCGTCGGTGGCGTACATGCTGCGGACGAACGCCATGTCGTCGACGCACTCGCCGACGTGCGGCCACCAATCGCTGACGTCCATGCCGAGCTGGCCGCGCTTTTGAAAGCCGACTTGCAGCGGATAAAGCTTGTCGCGTTGCTTACCGTTGGCGTCGTTGACGACCGTCTTGCGGGCCCGCTTTAACTTCTCGGGATCTTGCACGCTTTTGAACGGCGTTTCGCTGATCGACTTGCCGGCGTACTTCGTCAGCATCGGCTTGGGGTCGAAGCCTTCGACGTGGCTGACGCCGCCGTTCATGAACAACCAAATGACGTTCTTGGCTTTCGGCGCAAAATGAGGTTGGCCGGTCGGCGGCGTCCAAACGCCGGTCGAGGCCGACGCTTCGCGATTCAACAGCGAAGCGAGCGCCAGGCCGGCGCAACCGTGTGCCAAGTCGCCGAGGAAGGCGCGACGCGGCTTCTTCGTCGTCTCGCAGATCGAACAGTTTTGGTTGGTCATGTCAGGCTACTTTACGGTCGGACTATTTTACCGTGACGAAGTCGTTGTGATTTAGCAGGGCGTGGACGAGGTTCATGCGCGAACGTTGGGTCGGGTCGTCTCCCTTGGTCGTCGGCGGGAGCTTGCGCCATTCGGCCAGCGCTTCGCGGCAGGCGGTCACTTCTTCGTCGCTCGGCTCGTAGGCGAGCACGGTGAAGAACGCTTCGCGAATGAAGCCGTCGTCGGTCTTGCTCGTCGGCAAGGCTTCGAGCTGGGCGGCGAGCTTGCCGGCCGCTTCGAGCGACTGCTTGGCGTTCGCTAGGGCCAAGGCTTGCTGCGGCACGATGCTTTGATCGCGGCGGTAACATTCGAGGACGTCGGCGTCGTCGAACATTGTGAGGAAGCGATGGTGCGTGTTGTGGGAGTGCGTGAAGTACAGACTGCGGCGTTTGGTGAACTCTTGGAGCGTGGGGTCGATGTTCGGCCCGCCGAGCGTGAGGTCGAGTTCGCCGGTGAGTTGCAACAGCGAGTCGCGAATGACTTGCGCCTCGACGCGACTCGCGTTCATCCGCCAGTAGTAGACGTTGTCGCCGTCGAGCTTCGGGCCGGTTGCGGAACCGCCGGTTGAGGTGCTCATGCGGTAGGCGCTCGACGTGACGATCAATCGATGCAGGGCCTTCATGTTCCAGCCGCCGTCCATGAACTCGACGGCCAGCCAATCGAGCAACTCGGGATGCGTCGGCAGGTTTCCTTTGCGGCCGAAGTCGAAGACCGACGCGACGAGCGGCTTGCCCATGTGGCGGAGCCAGATGTGATTCACGGCGACGCGAGCCGTCAGCGGATTGCGACGATCGGTGAGGAGTTGACCCAGCGCGGTGCGGCGACCGGTGCTCGTTTTGGGGAACGGTTTGCTACGACGTTCGGTCTCGGTTTCGAGGCTTGATTCGAGCGCCTTCAAAGCTCCGGCAATCGACGCGTATTTGCCGTCGGGTTTCGCGGCGACGAGTTCTTCGGCCTTCTTCAGCGCGGCCTTCGCTTCGTCGACTCGCTTTTGATTGCCGATTCTCTTGGCCTCGCCTTGCTGGACCAACGTGAGTTCGTGCGTGGCTAGGGCGAGGGCGGCCTTGGCTGCTTCGTGTTCGCGTTGCGCGAGGCACGCGGCGTCGGCGGCCGCTTTGATTTGGTCGGGCTTGCCGTCGGCGCGAGCGTCGTCGGCCGCACCGCGGGCCTTTAGAGCCGGCAGGTCGAGCAGGGCGGCGGAGAGTGCTTTTTCTGCGACGACGACGGCGAGACGAAGTTCTTCGACGCTCGGCGTCGGCGGCGGAACAGGGGCCGGGGCGACCGGCGCGACGGCGGGCTTGGCGGCCGCGGTCGTCGTCGGCTTTTTGAGCTTGTCGTTTTCCAGCAACGCGTCGATCTTCGCTTCGTCGGGGTTGTCGGAAGTCGGAGTTGCCGTGACGGACTTGCCGGCCGTCGTTTTGTTCGGCGACTTCTCGGCGGCGAGGAGCGCTTCTCGCGCCTTATTCAGCGCCGTCTCGGCCGACTCGATTCGTTCCTCGGCGAGTTTGACTTGGTTCTCAAAGACCCACGGGCGAAGTCCCGGCTCGAACGACGTCTTCGGCAAGCTGACCGGCTTGATCGACCATTCGCCCGGCGTGATGAGTTGTGGGAAGCCCGGCGTGAGCGGGTCGTCTTTCAGCGGCTTGAACTCGTCACCGCGGACGTAGAGATAAGTCGGCGTTTCAAGGTTGCCGTCGAAGGCGCGCGGGATGCCGTCCTTTTCGTAGTCGGCTTCGCCCGGCAGCAGGTCGGTGCGAACTTGGTACGGTTCGAAGAAGGCGCGAAAGCGATAGTAATCTTTCTGCGCGATCGGATCGTACTTGTGATCGTGGCACTTCGCGCAGTTGAGCGTGAGGCCGAGGATCCCCTTTGACGTATGCTCCACGACCCCTTCGAGCCACGTGTTGCGGTTGAAGAGAAAGTAGCCGCGGACGAGGAAGCCGGTCGCGCGGAGTTTGTCGAGATCGTCGGGATGCGTCTCGTCGGCCGAGAGCATCAGGCGGACCATTTCGTCGTAGCCCAGGTCCTTATTGAGCGATTCGACGATCCAATCGCGCCAATGCCAGATGTGCTTCTGGCTATTACGCACCTGGGCGCCGAGTCCCCACCAGTCGCTGTAGCGCCAAACGTCCATCCAATGCCGACCCCAACGTTCGCCGTACTGCGGACTCTTGAGAAGCTGCTCGACGACTTTTTCATAGGCGTCGGGAGACTTGTCGGCCAGGAAGGCGGTGAGTTGCGCGCGGGTCGGCGGCAGGCCGACGAGATCGAGATAGACGCGCCGCAGCAGCAGGCCGCGCTCCGCCTCGGGCTGCGGTTGCAGGCCTTGCTTTTCGTGCTCGGCCGATAGGAACGCGTCGATCGGGTTGCGGACCCATGCCGAGTTTTTCACCTGCGGAACCGGCGGCCGCTGCGGCGCGCGGAAGGCCCAGTGTTCGCGCGGATCGGCTTCGGGCTTTTCGTCGGTGGGGCCCGGCGCTCCGGCGGCGATCCAGGCGCGGATCAGTTCGATCTCGGCCGGCTTGAACGGCGCGCCTTCCCCTTCGGGCGGCATGCGGGTGGCGGGATCTTTGTCGCTAATCCGTTCGAATAGCACGCTCGCGGCGACGTCCTTGGGGACGGCGGCGGGACCCGAGTCGCCGCCGGTTCGAATAGCCGCGGCCGTGTCGAGTCGCAGGCTTCCTTCTTGCTTGAGCGAACCATGGCAGGCGAAGCAGCGGGCAGCCAGCAGCGGCTTGACGTCCTTGAGATAGTCGACCTGACCGGGCGGCGTTGCGACTTCAGCGGCCGGCAACGTCGCCGCCGTCGCGACTACGCAAAGAATCGAACAGACGAGCAACCGGGCGGGGCGAACCATCGGGCACCTGCGGAGACGGACGAGCGGCGGAGGGGTGGAACGACCCGACGACGCGGCAATCGCGCGCTCAGGTGAGTCCACTTCTACGGTAACTCATCGTCGGCAGCGGTTCAATCTCGGCGTAAGTCCGAATCGGAACAAAACTTATCGCCGGATTCCGGTGATTATACTGCCGGCGACGCCGTTTCGAGCACGCTTGGGTCTTATGGAGATCGTCGTCGGGCCGCCGATTTAGTTTGTCACGCCCCAGACTTTGAGGCGTCGCTGGAGCGTGCGGACGGAGATTCCCAAGGCCTCGGCGGCGCGGGTCCGGTTGCCGTCGCACTTCTTCAGCGTCTGCAAGATGACCGACTTTTCCAACGAGTCGAGCCGGAGCTCTTCTTCGGCCGAGCCTTGGCCGACGTCGTCGCCGATCGCGGCGCTGAGGCCTGCCGGAAGATCGGCTTGCGTCAGCTTATCGCGCTGAGCCATCACGATCATGCTCTCTAAGCAGTTCCGCAACTCGCGGATGTTGCCGGGCCAGTGATGACCGCAGAGCGCGCCGAACACGACGGGATCGATCGACGGGGCGGGGCGCTTCAGAGTCTCGGCGATCGATTCGACGAAGTGATCGACGAGTTGGGGAATGTCCTCGCGACGTTCGCGGAGCGGCGGGAGTTCGATGGTGATGACGTTGAGTCGATAGTAAAGGTCCTCACGGAAACGGCGCTCTTCGATCATCTCGCGCAAACTGCGGCTCGTCGCGGCGATCAGGCGGACGTCGATCGAGCGTTCCGTCTCGGCCCCGATGCGACGGACGACTCGCGTTTCGAGCACGCGCAAAAGTTTGGCTTGACCGGCTTGCGGGAAGTCGCCGATCTCGTCGATGAAGAGTGTGCCGTGATCGGCCTCTTCGAACCGACCGACGCGGTCGGACGACGCGCCGGTGAACGCGCCTTTGACGTGACCGAAGAGTTCGCTTTCGACCAGCGTCTCGGGAATGGCCGCCATGTTGACGGTCACCAACGGGCGACGACCGCGATTGCTGTGCGAGTGCACGGCTTCGGCGACGAGTTCCTTGCCGGTCCCCGACTCGCCGAGGATCAGCACGGTGCTGTCGGTCGAGGCGGCGCGGAGGATTTGATCGCGGACGCGCTGCATCGCCGGCGAGTCGCCGAGTAATCGACCGACGCCGACTTGCGAGCCGCCCCCGGCGTGCTTCTCGCCGTCGGCTTTGCGTTCGGCCAGGCAACGACGAACCAGATCGAGCATTCGTTCCGGGTCGATCGGCTTGGTGAGATAATCGCGGGCCCCGAGTTTCATCGCATCGACGGCCGACTCCACTTCGCCGTAGGCGGTGACGATGATGAACGGCGTTTGCGGATGCCGTTCTTGCCAAATGCGGAGCAGATCGACCCCGGTGCGGCCCCCCATCCGCAAATCGCTGATGACGAGGTCGATCGGCTGCGCGAGCAATTGCTCGGCGCGATCGACGTCGCGGGCCGTTTGCACTTCGTAACCCTGCAGGCGTAAGAGCCGAGCTAGCGCTTCGCGTTCGCCGGCGCCGTCTTCGACGACGAGGATGACGAACTTCGTTGCCACGGCGTCGCCGCCGACGGGGATGGTTGCGATCGAGGATGCTTCGCTAATCATCAGTTGCTCACCAGGGCGATGGAGTCGGAAAGGGATTCTGAGTCGGTCCCGCGCGTCGCGACGGCGGCGGAGTTACTCGGCCAGCGAACCGTGAAGACGGTTCCCTGCGGTGAATTAGGGGCGGCCGTGATCTCGCCGCCGGCGTCTTCCACGTAGCGTTTGACCAGCGTTAGCCCCAAGCCGGTGCCGAGCTCTTTGGTCGTGAAGAACGGATCGTACATGCGGGCCGCCACGGTCGAGTCGAGACCGCAGCCGGTGTCGTACACGGTGAACACGATTTCTTCGCCGACGAGTTCGAGCGTGGCCCGCACGGTGCCGTCGTTGCCGACCGCTTCGAGCGCATTCTTCAAGAGATTGAGCGACACCTGACGGAATCGATTGCGGTCGATCGTGACGAACGCTTGTTCGGGAGTTTCGATCAGCAAGCGGACCGACTCTCGTTCCATGATCGGGCGAATCAACTCGCCGATGATCCGGACCTCGTCGGCCAAGTTGATTCGTTCGATGCGGGTCCGGTCGGGGCGAGCATATTCCAGCAAGGTGCGGAGCAGGCCGTCGATCCGTTCCATTTCGTGCACGGTCTCGCGGATGATGCCTTCGGTGCGCTCGTCGCGATTCCCTTGCGCGTGCATCAGTTGTTCGATCACATGCAGATTAATGCGAATGGCATTGAGCGGATTGCGAATCTCGTGCGCGATGCCGCCGGCGAGTTGACCGAGATCCGCGAGTCGACGGACGCGACCGAGGGCGAGCGCGTTCTGTAGGGCCGAGAGTCGCCGCGTGACGTGATAGAGCGACGCGCCGGCCAAGGCGATGATGAGGCTGATGATGAGGAAGGCAAACGTCCAGCGTTGCCGCGTTGCGGCGCGGCGATGGGAAACCATTTCGTCGAACCACTTAACGTTGAAGCCCGAGTGATAGCTGCCGATTTCGCGCTGCCCGTGCATGATCGGCAAGCTGATGTCGAGGGCCTGCGCGCCGCCGGCCAATTCGGGATCCGTCGTCTCGACGACGTCGTCTCCCACGCCGTCGACCGTTCGCGAGTACCAATCCGGCGCGAGTTGGAAGCCTTCCGCCTCGGGGCGACTGTGCATCAAGATCGTGCCGTTCTCGTCGATGACGGCGGCATACAAGCGCGAGGGATCCATCGGCACGAAAGTCTGCCAATGTTCGCGAAGCCAAGCCGCTTCGTCGATCGTCTCTTCGAGATTCGTCATCGGCGAGGTCGCCAATGAGTTTTGAATGCGGAGCACCGTGCGAACGGCATGCGAGCGGAGGCGATGAATTTCGGCTTGAAGCAGACCCTTGCGAGTCTCTTCGAGATCGACGTAGACGCCCCAGCCGGCGATGACGAGCACCGCCATAATCGCCAAGACGAACGACGCGTAGGTGCCGATCACCCACGGATACAACCGCGGCGAGAGCGACGCAGAACCCGCGTTCGTCGGCGAAGGGGGGACGGACATGACGCAGAAGTCCCGATGAAGTGCCTTGAGCTAACAGTCTAACTATTGTTTGGACGCATTTCAGTAAAACAACCGACGCTCGTTAATTTACCACAGTGCAGCCCGCGTCATTTTGTCGCGACCGACTCGCAGAAGCGGCATCCTGACGCAACCTATCGTCCTGCACTAAACGTCAGCGGCGGGCGCAAACAAGAGAACTGGCCCGAATGGCGTAGATTGGATCCGTCTCTGTCGGGTCGTCAGTGCATTCGGCACGGCGCTTGCATCACAGAAGCATTCACCGAGCCGGGCTCTTGGGAAACAGCACTCAGCCGCGACTCGCCTCATCACCTCTTGAGTCGCCCATCATGGCCTCATCGACCTTGCTTCCTCGCAGTGCCGGAGTGCCTTCCGCTTTGCCATCTGACTCCGAGACACGACTCCGGCCGGCCGATCTGTTGGCCTGCATCGTTTTGTTTGTGGCAATGAGTTGGACGTTGATGCTGCGGTTCGACGACGGCGTCGTCCCGCACGATTCGGGAACTTTGGGACACGCGGCCGAGCGGGTGCTGCTCGGGGAGTGGCCGCATCGCGATTTCGACGATCCCTACATCGGACTGCTTAGCTTCTTGAATGCCGCGGCACTCTATACCTTCGGCGTGAATCTGATCTCGATCCGGTTCGTGTTGTTTCCTGTCACGTTGGCCGGCTTCTTGTTGATCTATTGGATGGTCCGTCGGGCTATGCCCCCGGCGACGGCCGCCTTGGTGACGGCGACCGCCTTTGCTTGGAGTGTGCCGAACTACTTCTCGGCGATGCCGACTTGGTACAACCTTTACTGCACGTTGTTCGGCACGGCCGCGATGCTGTTGTATGCCGACACGAAGCTCCGCCGTTGGATCATGCTGGCCGGATTTCTGACCGGCGTCTCGTTCCTGTTCAAATCGGTCGGTCTGTACTTCACCGCAACGGCCGCGCTGTTCGTCATCTTCATCGAACAGCGCCGTTCCGAAGTCGGCGGCCCGGCCAAGATCGCTTCCTCGCCGAACGTCAGTCGGCTGATCATCGCCGGACTTGCCTTGTACGTCGCAGCCGTGGCGGCCATCGTTGCCTCCCACCCGCGCGTGCCGGAGATCATGACGTTCCTGGCTCCGTCGGCCGTGCTGGCGTCGTATCTCGCGTGGAACGAGCGTCGCTTGCGATTCCACGACGCTGTAGGTCGGTTTCGCCGGCTCGTTTCCGCCGGCACGTCCTTCTTCGTCGGGGCGGCGGTGCCGATCGTACTGTTCGTGCTGCCCTACATCTTCACCGGTAGTTTCGGGTCTTGGTTCCGCGGCGTTTTCATTACTCCGTATCGACGCTTGTCGGACGAAACCCTGGGGACGGTCTTGGCCGACGCGCCGTTCGCCGCCGGAGCGGTCATGCTCGTCATCGTCTGTTGCGTGCTCATCGCGACGTCGCGCAGTGCCAAGGCATACATCGGTTGCGCCGTCTTGGCGGCGGCCGGCTTGTTGCTGTTATTCAACGGGGGCGAGCCGTCGGTTTATGCCGCCGTCTGGACCGCCGTGCGATTAGTCCCGCTCGCTTGCGCCGCCATCGTTTGTTATCGCTTGGTTCACCAGACCACGCCGTCGAAGCGAACTGCCGTTGAATCGGCCGTGCCGTGGGACTTGGCGTTCTTGCTCACGGCGGCGGCCGGCGTCTTTAGCCTTGTGCAGTTCCCCATCGCGCATGGGATCTACTTTTTGTACGTTGCGCCGCTCGTCATCGCTTCGTCGGCGATCGTGCTGGCCGTCCTCTTCCCGCGCACACAAGCGCCGGTCGTCGTCTGCGGCCTGATCGTACTGGGCTTTAGCGCGACGTGGATTTGGTCGGGGCATCCGTTCATGTTCGGCAGTTCCTACATGCCGGCAAGCCGAACGACGGCCGTCGATGCGGACCGAGCTCAGGTTCGCTACGATGCCGAAGCTGCGAAGTACTTTTCGGCCGTCATCGAAGAAGTGACGAAGCGCACGCCGGCCGGCGCGCCGATCTTGGCGTTTCCCGACAGCCCCGACATTTACTTCATGACCGGCCGTACGAACCCGACGCGAACGTTCTTCGACGTCTTTGATTCCGACTACGGCACGCCGGAGCGCGATAGTCGCCTGCTGGAACTCATGGACCGCTCGGGCGTGCAACTCGTCGTGTTGCGAAACTTGGCGGCCGTCTCGCCGGCGGGAATCTCGGTTCGTTTGCGCGAAGAAATTCGGCGTCGCTTTCCGAACGTCGTCTACATCGAAGATCGCGGCATCAAGTACTTTACCGTCCGCTGGCGCGACAAGGTTCCTGCGCCCGCCCCCGTCGCGCCGACCGTCGAGACGAAGGAAGCGAAAGCGGTCAAGCTGGCTGCGCTCAAGCCGCCGCGTTAGTCGGTTAGGTCTCGCGGCGTTTTATCGAACGCGCTCGTCTCGGCTCTTGATCTGTGGCATCTATGAGCACTCGCCCCTTATCGATCTCCTCGCCGCACGACGCCGCCGAAACGGTGGTCGATCTGGCCCCGTTGTTGTTGCGCGCGGATTCCGTCGCGCGGCCGACGCGGTCGGTCGTCATTCCCGTCTACAACGGCTCGGCGACGATCGGGCTCGTCGTCGAGGGGCTGTTGTCGCTCGGTTGCGCTGCGATCGGCGAAGTGGTGCTGGTCAACGACGGCTCGGCCGACGATTCGGAACGGACTTGCCGCGAGTTGGCGGCGCGCTATCCCGATCGTGTGACGTTTGTGCAACTGAGCCGCAACTTCGGCGAGCATGCCGCGGTGACGGCCGGCTTTCGCCACGCGCGCGGAAGCTATGTGGCGGTGGTCGACGACGACGGCCAGCATCCGCCCGAAGAAGTGCTCCGTCTGTTCCAAGCGGCCGAGGCCGGCGGATACGACGTCGTCTACGGGCGTTTGCTCGCCCGGCGGCATCCGTGGCATCGTCGCGCTCTGAGTCGGCTGCACAATCTCGTCGCCTGCCGCATGCTCGGCAAACCGTGCGGGTTGTATTTGTCGAGCTTCAAAGTCGTCAATCGGTTTTTAACTGATCAGATCGCCGCGTACGAAGGTTCGTTTCCTTACGTCGACGGCGTGATTCTGCAGACGACGCGCAACATCAGGCAGGTCGACGTGCTGCATCGGCCGCGGCATGCGGGTCGCTCGGGATACACGCTCGCCAAACTGGTGCGGCTGTGGTGGCGAATCTTTTTGGGCTGGTCGACGTTGCCGTTTCGTCTCGCCTTAGCAGCGGGAGGAATCGCGGCGACCTCAGCACTGGTCGCTGCCGCTATGCTCGCCTTCCGCGGCACCTTGCCGGAAGTGCCGGGGGCCTGGCTCGTGATCGGCGGCGTGCTGTTCGGCGGCCTGACTTTGTTTCAACTCGGATATCTCGGCGAATGTTTGCGTAACGTCGCGGCCTCTCCCTCGGCGCGTCGTCCTTATGTCATCAAGTACGTCCTGCGCGAGGCGGAAACTCATGCGTAACCCTTTCCACGGCGCACGCGTGCTCGTCACCGGGGGCTGCGGCTTCATCGGTTCGAACCTCGTTCGTAGGCTCGTTACGCTGGGGGCCGAGACGACCGTCGTCGATAACCTGGCCGAACGTTGCGGCGGGCGACGCGAGAACCTGGCCGACGTTGCGGGTCAAATCGAACTCCATCATTTCGATCTCGTCGAGTCGGCCGTGCATGCGACCCTCTTTCGCGATCGCGATTTCATCTTCAGCATCGCAGGGGCGACGAGTCATATCGACAGCATGCGGCGACCGATCGCCGATCTCGACGGCAACTGCCGAGCGCATCTCGCGCTGCTCGAAACGCTCCGGCGCGTGAATCCCGACGGCAAGATCGTCGTCACCGGCACGCGGCAAGTCTATGGCAAGCCGCAACGGCTCCCCGTCGACGAATCGCATCCGCTACGCCCCGTCGACGTCAAC